>NZ_JANKBZ010000006.1:300000-482355 GCF_024623785.1 Archangium lipolyticum | reverse complement strand
TCTGTCTCTGGGCTTCGAGTCCGAGGGTCACCCCTCGTCCCCGCCAGATAGCTACCGAGGGGGTCGACTTCCTCCTCGGGCGGGACTTCCACCCGCTGGTCAAGTGCACCTTCACGGCGCACGCACACTGAGGACACATGGCCGGGCTCGCTCACTGCCCCCTGGCTTTGCCCTCTGGGAAGGTGACGTTCCCAAGGGTGACGGTGCGCAGCCCGGCCGCTTCCCACAGCTTGAGGGTACAGGGGCAGCCGAACTGCGCGCGCTCCCCCTCGATGCCCACCACGACGGCACCGGCACCTTTCGCTGGGATGGGTGCCTCTTGCCACCGGGCAAGTTCCGCCTCTTCCCCCGTCGAGTCCACCAGCGCCGCCCCCGCCAGCGTCCAGGCCTCAGCACCGGGGTTAGAGAGGCTCAGCCTCACAGCCACGCTTGCCGGGTGGGTCTCGCCCGTGGGCGTGTAGCTGTAACTCCAGGCAGCATCCAGCCCGAGCACGTTGGCTGGGTGCTCCCTCAGATACGGGCCAATCCGGTTGAACGCCACGACCCCGGCCCGCTCCAGCCACGCGGCCCCCATGAGCCCGCCCGGTTCCTCACGCTCGGCTAGAAGCCGCGCTTTGTCCTCCTGGCACTGGCGCGCTTCGGCCTGTGCCTCGTCACGCTCTTTCTTGAGCACGTCGGGCGGGCGCGGCTGCCGGAACACATACACCCGGCGCGTCCCCTTTACCGCATGGCCCACGAGCCAAAAGCTCGCGCTCGCCGGTGCCGCGCCATCCGCGAAGCGCACCGTCACCTTTACCCGCTCCCCTGGCAGATAATCCCCCTTGGGCATGACGTGGAGGCTCAGCCCCTCTTGCCCGAGTGCCCAATCCGCGAGGCGGCCTCCTGGCTGAAACTCCACCGCCCCCACGGCGACATGGGAATCAAAGACGAAGGTCATCGTCTCGTCCGCGCTAGCGCACACGTTGGGAGCCACCTCCGGGGAGCCTGCGGCCAAGTCAAAACGCGCCGTTGCTGCGCAGCGGGGGACGGGGGGCGGTTCTGCGGCTTGCGCAGCACCAGCGAGCAGGGCGGCCAGCAGGACGGCACCGGGAGAGGGGGGCAGCACGGAAACTCAACCTCCAAAGGGCAAGGTAATAAAATCAGGGCTGCCCGACAGGCACTTCGAGAACAACGCGCGTGGGTGTCTTGGCGTTGCCGGGCGTGCTTCCGGGAGTGAGGCAGACGCCCACTCCAGGGGGACAATCAAACAATTTGCCGTGCTCGTCCATGTAGCCCGTGACGATGTCCAGGCCAGCAACCAAACACACGGGGAGAGTCCCCTCGCCCGGAACCTTTGCTTCGGTGAAGGTGCCGAAAAGGCGGTCGTCGCCGAGCTGCCACTGTCCAAGTAGCAGGGTCCCGGCAGGCAGATTGCCCACTCTACCGAATCCAAAGCCACCGACCTTTCCCACGAAGAGGGTAGCGGGGCCATCCTTCACCCTGGCAGCCTCTCCGGGCTCCGCCTTGTACCCTTTCACGGTGGCTGTCAGGGCTGTCAGGGCACTGCCAGTAACGCCGAACCTCTCGTGGGTTTCCCTCCAATCTTGGGGGCACGTAATCGTGGGGGGCTCGGTGCGCACCTGGGAAGCGGGCGCGGTGCATCCCCCGTCGAGCAGCGCACAGACCGCCACGGCTGCGGGCTTCACCGGCAAGCGGAACCCTGCACCTTGCGTCTGCGTTTTCGGCGTTTCGTTCTTGGGCGTCTGAGCGGGCGTGCGAAGCATGTCGTTAGCGGTAGACGCGGGAAGTTGAGCCCCAACGGGTGCCGCGTCTCCTCCAGGGAGAGATTCCAGCGGCTTTGCATTGGGCGCCACTTCACGACCGCGCACGCCTGCGTCGGTTGAGCTGGGGGACGTAGGCGGTAGCGGCAGCTCCAACCGTGCCTCGCTGGTGCGGCTCGAAGAGCCAGGCCCCCACAAGTCCGTGCCAACGGACAGGGCAACGACGGCCACCCCCGTCAGCACGGCCCCAACGACCCCGAGATGCCACGCTGCGCGTTGAGGGGGTGGACCTGCGGCAGGCTCGAGTTCGCGTGCTGGCGGCACCGGGGCGCTCATTACGGGCGGCTCGTGCTCCACCGGGGCCGGGTCCACGCGCGGCGCGTCCACCATGGGGAGCTTGTCCTGGTTCGCGGCTGCGGCCGGGGGCCGGGGGCCTGCTACCGCAGCAGGCACGAAGAGCACGGGTGCCACGTTCGGCGAGGGCTGCCCGCGCCGGGGGCGCCGCTTCACCAGCTTTAGAAACATGCGCCGCTGTTCGTTTGGCTCCTGCTTTGCCGGGTCATCGAGCGTCGTGGTCGTCTGCGGATCAAGCGGATCCACGAGCGGCGGCTCCCAGGTGGCGTCGTTCTCCGCGTTGGACAGGGAGTCATTCAGAGCCGCGCACAGTGTCGCAACCAACGGGAAGCGGTCCTCTGGCCGCTCCGCGAGCATCTTCATGCACAGCAGCGAGGCGGCCAGCGGCACGCGGGGGTTGACCACGTGCGGCGCTTCGGGCCGCTGAGTCAAGATACGCTCGCGCAGCCCGTCCAGGCCCCCTTCATCCGTGCGCTCGCCAAAGGGCAGCGCATCCGCCAGCAGCCAGTAATAAGTCACGCCCAATGCCCACATCTCATCGGTGGGCCCATACTCGTATTGACCCGTGCCGTCCGGGTTGGCGCGCTGAAAGCGTATCTGCTCGGGAGAGCGGAATTCCTCTGTCCCGGGCGGGAGCTGCGAGCCGGTGAGAGTCGGGGCACTGGCAAGAGAACCAATCCCGAAATCAATCAGGATCGGGCGCTCGTTCCCTTCCCGAATGACGATGTTCTCCGGCTTCACATCGCGATGAAACACACCCGCCGCGTGTACCTCCCCGAGCGTCAATGCCGCGTCCAGGATGATGCGCGTCGCCTTCCGAGCCGACGGGTTTCGCTTGTAGGCAAACGTCCAAAGCGTGTCCCCCGGCACGTATTCCATCACGATATAGGGATGGCCGATAACCGGGTCCGGCCAGAAATCCGAACCCACGTAGCGGACGACGCCGGGGTTCTCCAGGTGAATGAGAATGCCAATCTCACGCTTGCCCCGCCCGTCCAGCTTGGGGATTAGAAGGAGCTTCAACGCGAAGAAGCGGCCCCCGCGCTCGACCTTGTAGACGATGCCGAGGCCCCCCGCGCCCAAGAACCCCACGACCTTGTAGTCCCCGATCATCTCGCCGATGTCCGGGTGCCTGAGTGTCAGTCCCACGCTCTACCTCACCTCGTAGATGGGGGAGCGTACCATGACCGCAAGGATGCGGCTCTCCCGGCGGGACCGGGGCGGCAGGTGGACCCCTCCAAAGCTCGCGACCGCTCCAAACAAGTCGGAAACAAATATTGCACGAATTGCGCGTTCAGGCCCGAATCGGGGAAATCAGTACAGATTTGTTTCCTACATGTGTGTGTTATTTCCGTCCGCTGGCGCGCGGCGTGTGCCCTTGCAGGACCCAGCAAGGCGCGGGCCTGTTGTGCACTCACGCGCGACGGTTCGGCATGGCCCGTCATTACAGGGCCGGTCCTATGAGTAGCCGGGGCCCGGTGGTGGCACGTGGTGGCCTCGGTGGTGGCGCCGCTGGTGGCTCTGAGTAGTGGCGTTGGTGGTCCCACTGGTGGCGCGTGGTGGCTCTGAGTGGTGGCTCTGGTGGGCCCGGTGGTGGCCACGCTGTCGCTCCCGCCTCCCTTGCCTGCCCGTCTGGATGCGCGCTGTGCTTTTGGAACGTCCAGACGGGCCGGACAGGAGGCCACGTCGACGCACGCCTCGTGGCGAGCATCCAGGCAGGCCGGATGGCCCCATTCGCCGCGCGCTTCGTGGTCGCGTTCGATGCGGGCCGTGCTCCATTCGCTCGCTTGTGCGGCCCTTGGTTGCCCGGCTGCACTCTTGCCACTCACCCCTCGCGCTTTGTTCGTGGCCTGGACACGCGGCTTTGCGCTGTGTCACTGCTGGCCTGGGTATTTCTTGGGCTGTTGGGCGTGTCGTTTAGGGCGGGTAGGTGATGAACAAGATCGAATCCCTGGAGGGGAAACCCTCCGTTTGTGGCGCAGTCGTGCGCCGTTGCTGGCTGACAGGTGAGGACGCCGGGAAGAACGCCGGTAGTCACTCCAGGCGGCGCCTGTGGTCACTCCAGGCGGCGCCTGTGGCCACTTGCCAACGGGCCAGCGTTGAGGATCGGCGGGAATCTCGCGCGTCCATGCATCAGCGGCGCGGAATTGCGGCCCCTTCCCCAACGTGGAGAGCAACGCCAGTGCAGGAGGGGAGCCAGCCATGAGCACGCCCCCCGTTGCTGCGGATGCCGCGCCCGCGTTTCTCACGGTGGAGGAAGCCGCCGAAATACTGCGCGTGAACAGGAAAACCCTCTACGAAGCGATTCGGCTTGAGCAGGTTCCCGGCGTCGCTCGCATCGGAAAAACCCTCCGCATCCGCCGCGCTGCCCTGCTAGAGTGGACAGCTGGTAAGGGCCGTGATTCTGCGCTCGGGAGTCGGAAATGAGCGTCAGATTGCGGAAGTGGCAGAACAAAGCAGGGAAGGTCGAGGAGGCTTGGCAAGTGGACTTCATGTTCCACCACCCGGACGGACGGCGACAGCGAGTCGTGAAGTTCTCGCCTGTGCAGACGCGCCGGGGGGCCGAGCAGTACGAGCGCGAATTGCGCGCCTCCCTCCTCAATGGAACCTTCGGAAAGGAGAACAACGACGGGGAGCGCCCTATGACGTTGGCGGAGTTTGCCCCGCGCTTCCTGACCTACAGCGAGAACAACAACAAGCACTCCAGCGTCGTCAGCAAGAGCCAAATCCTAGAGGCTCACATCCTGCCGTTTTTCGGTGAAATGGCGCTGGCTGCCATTGGCCCGGCGGAGATAGAGGATTTCAAGGCTGTCATGCGCAAGAAGAAGTCGGCAGCGCGCGCCCGGAAGGAAGCCCCCACGCGGGCAGCTCTCCGCAAGCGCAGCGGCGAGGAGCCGAAGCCGCTGAGCCTCAAAACCATCAACAACGTGTTGACGGTGCTGAGCAAGCTGCTGGCGGTCGCGGAAGAACAGCGGGTCATCGAGCAGGCCCCGCGCGTGAGGCTCTTCGCCAAGCTGCCGAAGCCACCCTTTGATTTCCTCACCTTCGAGGAGGCCGAGCGCCTGAGCAACGCCGCCGAGCCGCAATGGCGAGCGCTGCTTCTGGTGGCGCTCAAGGCGGGGCTGCGGCAAGGGGAGTTGATCGGGCTCCAGTAGGGCGACGTGGACTTCCAGCGCGGCAAGCTGCACGTCCGCCGTACCATCTGGCGCGGGGTCTCGGGCTTGCCCAAGGGTGGACGCGAGCGAACCGTGGAACTGCCCGGCTCGGCAGTGGACGCACTCAAGGGACATCGGCACCTGCGCGGTCCTTACGTGTTCTGTCAGGAGGACGGTCGGCCGCTTACTGACGGGCTGCTCAAGCTGCCGCTGCGCCGGGCCCTCCAGCGGGCGGGCATCACGCGCGAGCAGGGCCGCATCGGTTGGCACGACCTGCGGCACACCTACGGCAGCCACCTCGCCATGAGGGGGATACCGCTGACGGTCATCAAGGAGCTGATGGGGCACGCGACCATCGACATGACGGAGCGTTACGCCCACCTGAGCCCGGACACGCGCAGAGAGGCGGTCGGGGTTCTCGACCGGCCGTCTGCGCCCGCGTGCGACATACGTGCAACACGGATGGAGGAAGCTGCCAACCACCCGTAAGCACGGCGTAAAAAAGTGGAGGCGGCGGGAATCGAACCCGCCGCCTGGCACTCCCAGAGCGGGCCTGGCGGAGTCTTGTGGGAGCCTGGCGGTAGCGTGTGCCCTGGCGAGGTGTAGCTGGGGAGGGGCTGGTGGGGACGTATGGGTAGGAGTACCGGAGGAGGCGGCCGGAGGGAACCGTGTTGTATGCGGCGGTGAGGGACAACCTCGCCACGCTGCTGGCGGAGGCGAGCGAGCTGGGCACAGCCCCTCGCGGGCCTCCACTTGATGCCCGGGGTGGGCACCACGCCCCGAGGCGGCTTCCTCGGAGGACTGGCCGCGCGGTTCTGAGGGGCTTGGACCGACCTGTCCACTCGAGTGAACAGGTCCTGTCCTGTGGAGAGGACAGGACCTGGACAGGAAACACCGCAAATCATCGAAATTCCTGGAGCGCCAGGATGGCACTGCCGTTGCTCTGGGCCTGCGCAAGACCGCGAGGTCCCCTTCCTCATCCGAGAGCAACGCATGCATCCCTCCCCCTTCCTTCATCGACTCCGTGGACTCCTCGTGCTGTTCCTCCTGGCCGCGTGCAACGCACCCCTGGAGGAGAGCGAGGAGGGCCTTCTCACCGAAACGGGCTCGCTGGCTCCGGCCAACTTCCTCTACCGCCAGGGCAAGCAGCTGTACCTGAACGGCGCGCCGTACCAGATGGTGGGCGTGAACGCCTTCCCGCTGACGGGCTGTGGCGCGGCGCCCAACGACGCGCAGCTGGACGCGTTCTTCGCCGGGCTGCGGGCCAACGGCCTCACCCGCGCCTGGGCGTTCAAGCCCCAGGGCATGGCCAACCTCGAGCGGGTGGTGGCGGCGGCCGAGAAGTACAACCAGAAGCTGATCCTCACGCTGGCCGACGGGCGCAGCTACTGCGGCGAATGGGACGGCTACAACGGCTCGGACGGCAGCGGCAAGCAGAGCTCCTGGTACTCCAGCGGGTACAAGACCAACTACGTGCCGTGGGTGAAGCAAGTGGTGACCCGCTTCGCGAACTCACCGGCCGTGGGCATGTGGGAGCTCATCAACGAGCCGGGTGACACCGACAACACCACGCTGAAGGCCTTCTTCAACGACGTCAGCACGACCATCAAGCAGATCGATCCGAACCACCTGATCAGCTCGGGCTCGTGGGCGCCGTGGGCGTATGGGGGACAGGCTGGCTTCCAGTTCATCCACGACGTGCCGAACGTGGACGTGGGCAGCCTCCACGAGTACGACTACGACTACAACAACGGCAACACCATCGTCTCGCCGCACTTCGCGCCCGCCATCAACGCGATGAACGCGCTGAACAAGCCGCTCATCGTCGGCGAGACGGGCATCAACGCCGCCGACAGCGGCTGCCGGACCAACCGCACCCAGCGCCGGGACGCCATGCGCCAGAAGTTCCAGCAGTACCTGGCGGGCGGCGCGGCGGGCGTCTTCGTGTGGACGTGGCAGGCGACGAACGTCACCGGCTGCGAGCTCAACTTCGGGCCGAACGATCCGATGCTCCCGATGATCCGCGACTATCCGCTGGCGTCGGTGCCGCCGCCCCCCACGGGAGACACGGTGCAGCTCAATGACAGCGTGGTGGGCACGGGCCAGGAGCAGTTCGAGTACACCGGCACCTGGGAGGCGGGCACCGGCACCGGCAAGTTCCAGAGCGATGACCACTACTCGAGCACCACGGGCTCCTCCTATGTGGTGCGCTTCTCCGGCACGCAGGCCAGGCTGTATGGCTCGGTGGCCTCGCACCACGGCATCGCCTCGGTGTCGGTGGACAATGGCACGGCGGTGGACGTGGACTTCTACTCCGCCACCCGCCAGGAGCAGAAGCTGCTGTGGACCAGCCCCGTGCTGAGCGCGGGCTCCCACACCCTCAAGGTCACCGTCTCCGGCCGCAAGAACGCCAGCTCGTCCGGCTACGTCATCACCGCGGACCGCGTGGACCTCACGGTACTCCGCTAGGCGCTCCCGCGCACGCCCTTGCCGTGAACCATGCTGCTACACTTCGCCAGGATGCTCACGGGAAGGGCTACACGGAAGGTGCTGGGCACCGTACTGGGGGGCTTCATGCTCCTGGTGCCGGTGCCGAGCGCCGCCGCCGACTGGTTCTCGGATGACTTCGAGACGGGAACCCTGCGCTCGTCGGATTCCCCCCCGGGCCGCTGGGATGAGACTCCCATCAGCAGCCCCAACAGCCTCGCCAGCGACGTGGCCGCCGCGCACCGGGGGCTGTATGGACTGCTGCTGACCGATCGCTCCAGCACCACGGCCTTCCAGGCGAGCGCCGATGTGGCACGGCCCTCCCTGACGTCGTCGTTCTTCTTCCGGACGTGGCTGCGCCTTCGCTCGGTCAGCACGTCTGGGGATGTGGTGCTCGTCCAGGCCCTGCCGGTGCAGGTGGAGCTGCGCATCGCCCGGCAGGACCCCGTCTGGGAGCTGGCCGTGAGGAACGGCTCGGGCCGGCAGTACGTCAGCCGGCGGACGCCGACAACGGAGCCGGTGCGGGAAGACCGCTGGTACCTGGTCGAGTTCGGTGCCCGAGGGCTGGGAAGCCCTGCTGGACAGGCCTGGCTCTGGCTGGACGGCGTCGAGGTCGCCTCCCTCTCGGGGATGGACTGGCAGGACGCGGACTACCAGTTGGAACAGCTCCGGGTGGGCGAGCCGTGGACGGACACCGGGAGCTTCGTCGGCTCCATCGACGTGGATGATGTGCGGGTGAGTGCCGCGCCCATGGCCAGCCACCTGGAGCTGCGGCTGCCGGAGGAGGCGAGGTCCGGCTGCATCGCGGTGGAGGTGTCGCTGAGGGCCTCCTCCGGGGATGCGCTCGCGCCCGCGCCGTACGAGGTGCCCGTGACGCTCGGCGTGCCGGCGGGGAGCGGGAGCTTCCACACGGACAGAGGTTGCAAGGATTCGGTGGAGTCGGTGCGCCTTCCCGCGAGGACCACGGAGCGCCGGGTGTACTTCCGCCCGAGCGGAGCCAGTGGAAAGGCCATGCTGCGAGCGTCCCATCCGGACTTCCTGCCGGCCACGCTCACGGTGGACGGAACAGGCGGCCCGGGGGAGACGCCGGATGGCGATGAGGCGGCGGGCCCCTGGACAACGGACCTGGGGTGCTCGGCCACGGGAGGCTTCGCGATGCTCCCGATGCTCCCGATGCTCCTGGGCCCCTGGGTGCTGTGGAGGCGACCGCGCCCGCTTCGCACGACGAAACGCCGCTGAAGAGACAGTCCGGCTGGCGGCGGAGTGTGCGGCAACGCTACCCATGGAACAATGGGAGGAGGCGCGGGAGGCCGTTACGGGGTCTCAGTCGCGGAACAGGGTTTCACCGTCGAAGGTGAACCTCCCCTCCTCGAGCTGTTCCAGGTACCCCTCGAAGAAATCCTGGAGTGATTCCCGGATGGGCGGGAGGGGCCCGTCGTGGCTCTCCCACTTGAACACCTGCCCACGGGTTCCCTCGGGGCCGGGCGCCAGGTCCACACAGTACAGGTTGCCCCCGCTGTCGCGGGCGAAGGGAACCCAGCCGGGGTGCCACCATGTCCACTGCAGGGCCTGGTCCGACTCGGGCAGCTCGTGAGGCGTGGCCTTCTCGAAGGCGCCTTGCTTCCGGAGCTCCGCCAGCCCCTTCCACTGCGACAGGATGAGGTCCACGCTCATGCCGGAGTATTCGAAGACGCCTGCGTCCCCGGGCGGATGCGCTCCACCACCTCCGAAGCGCAGCAGGAAGGCACGGAGGTCCGGGGGCAGCCCGGTTCCGAGGGCCTGCTCCAGGGCGGCGAGCTCCTCCGGTGCCGCGCGCTGGGCCTTCCGCGAGGCCTCGGCGTACGGCGCGCAGTGCTCCGCGTACCACGCCTCGATGCGCGTCCAGACCTCCGTCATCCGCGCGGTCGCCGTCTCCTCCAGCGAGGGACTTCCGGCCGCGAGCAGGCGCTTCACCACCTCGTGCTGGCCATGGGCATGCGCGGTGTCGATGGTGTAATACCCGCTCGACCTCGGCGTCTTGACGTCCGCTCCGGCCGCGAGCAGCTGCTCGATGAGGGAGAGGTCCGGAAAGCTGGCCGCGCGGTGGAGCGGAGGCCAGCCGGCCGCGTTGGGGGTGTTCGGATTCGCCCCCGCGCGGAGGAGCTTCTCCACCATGGCCGCGGAGGGCTCGTCCGGGAGCTCGTTCTTGTCCAGCGCCAGCGTCAGCACGGTGTTGCCCAGGTCGTCGTCGCACTGATGGTTGACGTCGGCGCCGCTGGCAATCAGCCGCTCCGCCACCTCGACGTTCCCAGACAGGACGGCATACATCAGAGGCGACATCCCGAGCGCGTCGACCGCATCGACCTCCGCGCCCGCGCCGAGCAGCAGCTCCACGAGCTCGAGTTCCTCCTCGGAGGCCGCCAGCAGCAGAACCGGCGCGTCATCACTGCTGCGGGAGTTGGGATCGGCGCCGGCGGCCAGCAGCTTCGCCACCGCCTCGGCGTCCGTGCCTTCGATGGCCGCGACCAGGTCCGAGTTCAGCTTCGATGCCTTCTTGCCTGACATGAAGGTGCTCCCGGGAGCTCATGCTCCCCGGAGCATACGAGTTACGGGCGTAACGCGAATACAAAAGAAGCGGCAGGGTGTCAGACGACGCGTGTTCCGCTACCCGACCTCGACCCGTCGTCTCCTTGCCTGAGGCGGCGGCCCAAGCAGTCAGCGGCCGCGCACCTTCCCCGCGCTCGAGCCCGCTCGCGGCGCCGGTGCGCTCGCAGCCGCGAGCCGTTTCATGGCAGATCCGGTTATTACTCCGCGCTGACCGTGCCCGAAAGCGGGTAGACGCGGTAAATGCGGTTGTTGGTGTTGGAGCGGACCCGGATCTCGTCACCAGCCACGCCATCAAGATTGACGTAGCCGACGAGCGTCCACGAACTGCCGAAGGTGCCGGCGCCGTTGATGGTCTGCAGGTAGCCGGCGCGTGGACGCAGGATCAGCAGATTGCCGTTGCCGCCCTGGGCCATCGCGATTTCGTTGCCGGCGACGCCGTCGAAGTCGCGCACACCGTCGCGCAGCGTCGCGTACTGGCTGCCGATCCAATAGCTGTTGATCGTCCCCGATTGCAGCGACACGATCCGCACTTCGCTCGGCAGCGCGATCAGCAGTTCGGCGCCGGTCACGCCGTTCATGTCGCTGGCACAGTTCGCGATCTCGGTGCAGACCTTCCAGTTGGTGCCGCCGATGTAGAAGCTGCGCAGTCCGCCACTCCGGCCGTAGATCATCAGGTTGCTGCCCGCCTCCAACGGGATTTCCTTGCCTGCGTTGCTGTCCATATCCGAGACCGCGCCGGTGGCCACCCGGAAGGCCGTGCCCACGTAATGATCGGTGATGGATCCGGTCCGCGCGTACACGATGCGGAGCTGGGTCGGGGTGGTGACGGCGATCTCGTTGCCGGCGATGCCGTCCACGTCGGCGAATGCGCCGATCTCCCACGTGGCGCCGATGTTGAAGTAGGTCGTGGTTCGCGAGTAATGCTTGATGATCGTGAGCTGGTTGCCCTGCTTCAGCACGACTTCCGCACCTGGCGATCCGTCCACGTCGATGACGGAGGCCAGCGTCCAGTAGGTGTTGCTCAGCGGGTAGCGGGTCGCGGTCGTGCCGCTGACCACGTTGATCTCGCTGTAAGCGTTGCAGACGGCTTCGTTGGTGCCGTTGCCGTCGAGGTCCGCGACCTGCAGCAGCTCGCCGTAATAGGCGGTCGAAGTGGAGCACGATTGGGCGAAGGCCTTGGAAGGCACGGCCGCGGCAGCGGCCATGAGCAATGTGAAGCCTATCTTTCCGATCAGACGGTGCATGGGGAACTCCTTGTAGGTGAGGTGCGACGAGACGGGTCCGGACGGCGACAGCATCGTTTTCGATCCGGACCCGTAGAGCAGGACGAACGACGGTGACGTTTCCCGCAGTGCAGCCCTTGAGTATCTCAGGGGTGAACAGCAGCAATGACGGCAATCGCCTCTCCTATCACGTAGGCGTGGACGAAATACAGATGCATCGACGCCAGCCCCACCAGGTGAGGCGCTGGCTGGGCAGAAGGTTGAGCAGGCACTGCGTGCCGAACGATTCGAGCGTGGACGCCGGAGCGATGGCAGACCGGAACTTCTTGTCCTGTGGGTCCAACGTCCTGCTTCGCTTCGATGGCCACGCATGGGATCAGGGCGACTGCCCGGACATGGCGTGAGCGCATCGGGAGCTCGGTAGACGACCGCCGGAAGCATCGTCAGTCCGCTGTACGGCTTGACCTCCGCGGTTGCCAGGGCCACGGCATTCGAATGGCCGGCTCGGTTCGCCGGGCCGGGGCCTCCGCCGCGGGCTCCGGGACGGCGCATGAGAGAAACCGGGTGGTAGTGACCCGAATATCGCTGCAAGCGCCTCTAGAGCCGGGTGCCAAGATTCCACCTTGGTCCAATCAAAGGCAGGCTCCATGCTCCATCGCAAACATTCAAGGCTTCTCCTCCATGCCGCGAGCGCAATCCTGTTCTTCATGAGCGGGTGCGATCTGGCGAGCGGTTCGTCTGATGGGCAAGACGAGACGACAGAGACCTCCTCGAGTGCGTTGCTCACGTCCGGCGTGAGCTTCAAAACGGTGCTCGGCAGTCGATATGTTGGCGCTCAAAACAATGGCGGCGGCGCGGTCATCGCGACGGCGACGATCGCGCAGGAGTGGGAGAAGTTCACGCTCGATGACATCAACGGCGGGGCCCTCGAGAGTGGGGACACGATCTTCATCCGCGCGGGAACCGGTCAGTATTTCCAGGCCGCGAACGGCGGCGGCTCCACGCTGAACGCCGCCAGCTGGAATCGCCTCGGCTGGGAGACGTTCCGCATCGTCAAGAAGAGCGGGAGCGGCGTGATCACGAACGGTGACGTCGTCGGCCTGCAGACGGTGACGACGGGCCATTGGGTGTCAGCGGAGAACGGTGGGGGTGGCCCGGTGTTCGCGTATGGCGCCGCGCTGGGCCCGTGGGAGGAGTTGACGATCTCTGGCTTGCCGCAGGGGGGCCCCATCGCCACTTGTAATGCGACCTGGTACGGAGCGGAGGGCGAGATTCCCGAGGGATGGCCGACCGCCAGTGGTGAGCCCTTCCACCGAATGGCGCTCAAGGCCGCCCACAACTCCCTGCCATTTGGCACCCAAGTGAAGGTGACCTACCAGGGCAGGTCGGTCACGGTGACCATCAATGACCGCGGGGGCTTTGGCCCCCCGGTTTGTCTGGACCTCACCTACGGCGCCTTCTCGACGATTGCCAATACCGATCTCGGCAACATCGTCGTGCAGTACCAGATCCTCTGAAGACGCGGAGCGGGGGAGACAGGACTCGAACCTGTCTCCCCCGGCCTGCTTCAGGCCCTCATCGAGAGGCATCTCGGGGGCGTTGCAGATGGAATCCCGCCATGATGCGGGACGCCGTCGTTTTGCAATGCTTTGACACGGGCCACTGCTGGCAGTCAGTTCTCGATCGCAACCCAGCACCCACCGTTAATCTCCACCTCGCCCCTGCGGCTCTTGCACGGCGGTCTGGCCTGGTTGGAGAAGGGGCTCTTGGGCAGTGGGTAGGCGATGGCGGTCACGTCGCTGCCACCACCAGCGAGATGCGGATGGCGGGAAGGAAGTGGAGTTGCTGGATGGCTGCTACGCGGTGGTGAGCAATGTGCCGCCAGGGATACCCGGCAGGGCCGGCGAGCTCGGCGGGTGGGTGACCGGGTAGCCTTGACAGCTTAGGACTCCTAAGTTACTTCAAGGCCATGACTGGGCAGCGACCGACGTACTTCAATGAGAACAGCGAGCCGATCTCCGCGCGCATCGCGACAGGGCTGCACAAGATCGGGCTCGCGATGAAGCAACAGGCGTGGCAGCAGGCGAACGGGGTGGGCCTGTCTGCCACGCAGGGGCAGATCCTCGCCGCGCTGGTAGCGCACGGGCCCCTCTCCGGTACGGAGCTGAGCGAGCGCCTCGGCGTGACGCTTCCCACCATCAGCGATTCTGTCCGCGTCCTCGTCGAGAAGGCACTCGTGACCAGATCCGCGGACCCGAGGCACCCGCGCGCCAGCCTCCTGACTCCAACGACGGAGGGCGCCGCACTCGGTGCTCGCGCGCGTTCGTGGCCAGAGTTCATGGCGGACGCGGTCGCTGACCTCTCCCCGGATGAGCAGCGCGCGTTCTTCGCCGGCATCGTCAAGATGCTCCGGATGCTTCAGGAGCAAGGGCTCATTCCGATCACCGGCATGTGCGTGACCTGCACGCATTTCCGTCCGAACGTGCGCCCAGGCTCCTCGCCGCATCACTGTGCCTTCGTGGACGCGCCGCTATCGAGTGAGCAACTGCGCCTCGATTGCCCGGAGCATGAGCGCGCGGCTGAGTCGGCGCGACGAGAGGTCTGGGAGCAGTTCATGCGTCGCGGCTGACGCCATTGCGTCTCAAGCACGAGCGAACACGAATTCCGCGGCCATTCCGGCCGACGGCGACAGCGGAGCTTTGCTCCAAGAAGGAGAAGAAGAAATGAGCAACATCCCCGGATACACCCATGGCACCTCGTCCGTTCCGCGTTCACCCGTGACCCTCACCGACTTCGAACAGATGAAGGCCAGCGTCCTGTTCGGCGAAGAGGACGTGAAGTACCTCCGCATGTCGCACGACATCGTGAAGGGGCGCGTCGAGGCGATCCTCGACGTCTGGTACGGGTTCGTTGGGAGTCAGCCGCATCTGCTCGCCTCGTTCAGTCGCAAGACGGACGGCAAGCCCCTTGGCGACTACCTTGGCCTCGTCCGCAAGCGCTTCGGCCAGTGGATTCTCGATACGTCGCGTGCCCAGTACGACCAGGCCTGGCTCGACTACCAGCACGAGATCGGCCTGCGCCACCACCGGGCGAAGAAGAACAAGACCGACGGAGCCCCCTCGACGGACCTCGTGCCCTTTCGGGACCTGTTCGCGCTCATCTTCCCGGTAACCTTTACCCTGCGCCCCTTCCTGGCCGAGCAGGGCCATTCAGCAGAGGACGTCGAGAAGATGTCCGCCGCGTGGCTCAAGTCATGCCTGTTGCAGGTGACGCTCTGGGCCCACCCCTACGTCAAGGACGGGGACTTCTGATGACGTTGCGCCCCGCGCCTGCGTGGCGGACGGCCGCCTGGCTCAACACGCCGGAGCCGCTCACTCTCGAGCGACTCCGCGGCAAGGTCGTCCTCCTCCACGCATTCCAGATGCTCTGCCCTGGATGCGTCACCCGAGGCATTCCGCAGGCACAGCGCGTCTCTGAAGTCTTCGCAGGCGCGCCGCTCGTCGTGGTCGGGCTGCACACGGTCTTCGAGCACCACGAGGCCATGAAGATCGAGTCCCTTCGGGCGTTCCTACGGGCGCATGTCACAGCGGAGCACCTGGTGGAGCGGGTGCTGCCGCACGTGCCCTACCGGCAGTGGACGCTGTCCTTTGCGCACCGGGTGCGCAGGGTGCTGCTCGAGGACGTGGGACTGCTCTCGGACGTCCTCACCCTCTTCCTGCGCGCGGTGTTCGCCCTGCCGCGCACCTCATGGGAAGGCGGCCTGGGCCGACGTGTATCCCAAGGGGCTGCGCGGCTTCTCCACCCGCCTGGCGTACTGCTCGGGCGGCCCCTTCAGCGGCCCTCCTCGGCTCCTGCGCTCCAGCCCTCTCCCTCCACATGGCCTCTCTCCCGCCTATACGCCTGACGGGAGCCACGCGGGCTGAGCGCTGGGACGGAGGAGAGGAAGTGCAGCCCCGGAAGCTTCCGGCGGGTTCGATTCCCGCCGCCTCCAATAGAAGTAGCCCGCCGCCTTGAGTCGAACCCACTCCTGACAAGGGTTGGATGCACGGGGCGGCGGAATCCGGACCCGGGGCGCTGACGGCGCTCCGGCGTGGCGGCGGTGCTCAGGGGTTCGTGAACCCGATGATCTGGTGACCCGCGACGACCCGGACGGTGTTGTCCGGCGGCGTCGGGTTCTTCGTGAACACGGCGCCATTGCGCATGAGCGCGGTGCGGATGCGGGTGATGGGACTCGCGGCGTGGGCCTGGGCAAGCAGGGCGGAGGCTTCGGCGGGGATGTCCACGAAGCCGCTCTCACCCGGCTCGACGCACGTGAGGACGACCTGCTTCTTCTTCGACGGTGGAAGCGCATAGGGCGAGACGCTCGCCGTCGGCCCATCCGTCGTCTGGAGCTGGATGATGGTGAACTCCGCGGAGCCGCAATGTCCTCCCTCGCCAGCACACCCGAGGCGGAAGGCGCGGCCGTCGAGGGGAACATGGTCGAGCAGTCCCGAGGTGGCCATGTCGGGCGTGAAGGCCCTGCCAATGTCCGCCACCGTCGTCTCCGGGAAGTGGAAGGGGGTGTCGTTACCGGGGGTGATGCGCACACGGACGTGGTCGGAGTTGCGGAGCGGATCTCCAGGGGCCTCGTCCTCGGGAATCCCTGGCACGGGGCCGGCGCCAGCGAGCACCTGGTAGGTGCCAGGAGAAGGGGCCGGGTTGGTGCCCGGCGCCTTGGCGACGCGCACCTCGGTGGTGCTCGTCACGGCGACGATGGGAAAGCTGCCGCTCGCCCCCGGTGCGCCTCGGAGTTGCAGGTAGCGTCCCGAATCCTCCGGCCCGAACGCCGCGCCGCCGATGGAGACCCGTGCGGTGTTGGGGGGCGCTCCCGTCCCCGCGGCGTGCTCCAGCACGATCTCGCCCTGACCCGTCGCCGTCGGACAGACGTACCCCGGACCCTCCTGGAAGACGCAGCCCGGCCCCAGGCTCGCGCTCGTCCCCTCGATGAACAGGGTGCCCACGTCACCGGCGGCGCGTGGCGGCGGGTCGGACTCGACGTCGTACACCCAGACCTTGCAGCCGGTGAGCTGTCCCGGCTCCTCGTCATAGTCGGGAGCCCGCGTTGCGGTGCTCAGGTCGACGAGCACCGACAACCCGTGCCCAAGCTGCGGGGCGCCGAGGAGTCTGCGGTCCTGGATGGAGATGGTGCCGGCGTGGGTGGAGGCGGGCGTGCCCGGGTCGGGGGACCCTCCGGGGCCTTCGTCGGCCTTGGGACAACCGAACAGCGCCAGAAGGACAACGAGCCCCGGGATTCGCGATGCCGACATGGGACCTCCGCATTTGCATGGAAAGTAATCGGTGATTACATGGAGATGGATAGACCGGAGCCTGGAGCCGGAGCAACAAAATAAGCATTGATTACATCCGGCCTCGCGTTGCGGGGCCCGGCGGGGAGGCCTATGCTCGCCGCACCATGTCCGCCGAGCGCCGACAGCCCATCCCCAAGAAGCCTGCGTCCGCGTACCACCACGGACGCCTGCGCGAGGCGCTGATTGCCGCCGCGCTCCGGCTCATTGGTGGCGGCGAGGACGTCAACCTCCGAGAGGCGGCGCGGCTCGTGGGCGTGTCCCCGGGCGCCCCGTTCCGGCACTTCCGCGACAAGGCCGCGTTACTCGCGGCCGTGGCCGAGGAGACGATGCGGCGCTTCCGCCGCGAGGTCGTCACCGCGCTCGGCGCGGCGCCCTCCGCGCCCTCCGCGCAGATCCACGCGATGGCCGTGGCGTATCTGCGGTTCGCGCTCGGAGAGCCAGCCTA
Source organism: Archangium lipolyticum (assembly GCF_024623785.1). NCBI lineage: Bacteria > Pseudomonadati > Myxococcota > Myxococcia > Myxococcales > Archangiaceae > Archangium > Archangium lipolyticum. The sequence goes on along the minus strand of NZ_JANKBZ010000006.1, from coordinate 464,997 downwards.
CTTCCGGGCGTTCGCGCGGGCAGGTGAGCTCGGGTTCTTCGACAGTGACTTCTTCAAGAAGGAGAACCAGGAGACCCTGGACGCGCTCGATGGCTTGATCATCGAAGGACAGCAAAGGGGCGAGGTCGCGCCCGGCGACCCCCGGATCGTGCACCTGGCGGCGCGGGCCTTCGTCTACGGCCTGGGGCGGATGTACGTGGAGGGCCACTTCGCGCGCCTGGGGCTCGGCGGGGACGCTCCGCTCGCGGTGGCCGAGCAGGCGCTCGCTGTCTTCGAGCGAGGGCTCTTGCGCTCCGAGCCTTCCCGCCCGCAGGGGACTTCTCGGCGCGCCGCCAAGGACAAGCTGCCCTGACGGGGCGGGTCTGCTGAGTGGCTCAGTGCTCGGACTTGCAACGGCCGAGGAAGCGGACCAGCTCCGTGTGGAACCACTGGGGCGCGTCCAGCATCGGCCAGTGACTCGCGTGCGGCAGCACGGAGTGGGACAGCTCGGGCCGCTGGGCCACCAGCGTCTCCGGGGTGGTGAACGCTACCAGCGCGTGGGTGGGTCCCTTGAAGCGCTCGAAGGCCTCGCCCGGGTCATGGCGGAAGAGCGACTCCATGTTTCCGGCGATGGCCTCCCGCCGCGAGGTCCGCAGCGTCTTCATGACCAGCGCGCGTGTCTTCTCCTTCGCCTCGAGGAGCAGGGGCGTGAACCAGTGCTCGTGGAAGCCGCCGTACTTCGCCTCGCTGAAGTTCTCGAGCCAGGCGGCCACGTCGGCCTTCTCCGTGCGGCGCATGTCTCCTACCGGCTCGACGTAGAGGAGCCCGGCGAGCCGCTCGGGGTAGTACGAGGCGAAGGCACCGGCCACCGCGGCTCCGAAGCCGTGGCCCACCAGGACGAACTTCTCGGGCAGCAGCGCGTCGGCAACGGCGGTGACATCCTCCACCGAGGCCTCCACGCCAAAGGGGCCGTGGCCGCCGCTGCTCTCGCCCATTCCGCGCTGGTCGAACGAGACGCTGCGGGTCGCGAGGCCGTGCTGCGTCTCGGCCCAGTGCGTCCGGTCGGCGGCGAAGTCGTGCACGAAGAGGACGGGGATGCCGCCGTCGCCTTCGACTGTCGCCATCAGCCGCCCCGCGGGTCCGGGCACGGTCACCGTCGTCGCTTCCTTGTGCTTCATCGTGGTTGCTCCCAACCCCCGGTGGGCCGGGGCCATCTTCGGAGTCTGTCCTACTGCCCCGAGAACGAATCGCGGCCGGGGCGTGTGCGCTCACCTTTGAACATCGTGAACGAACGCTGGCTGGCCACCCATGCCAGTCCCTGACCTGGCCGCTCGGTTGGAGATTGGCGGGCGCTCAGCCCCCTGATTCGTCCGCGCCAGGCACCGGAATCTCCTCGCCCCGAATGCGTCCTCGAAACACCGCGGCCCGCATCAGGAACAAGGTGGTGACTGGCACGGTGAGCGCAATGAACACCGCGATGAGCAGCGCATGAAGGTAGAGCTGGCCGCGTTCGAACGAGACCTGCACCGCCGTCGCGAGCGTGAAGCCCCAGGTTCCCAGCGTCGTGCCCAGGGTGGGCGCGTGGACGCGCTGGAAGAAGCTCTTCAGTCGCAGCACCCCGAACGATCCGATCAGTGCCGCCAGCGCGCCCACCACCACGAGCAACGCGGTCAGCGCATCCACCCACAGGGGAGCCCACGTGTTCATTCGATGATCTCCCCGCGCAGGAGGAACTTGGACATCGCCGTGGAGCCCACGAACCCGAAGAGGGCGATCAAGAGCGCCGCCTCGAAGTAGGAACTGCTGCGATAGATGAGCCCAAGCGCGAGGATGACCAGCATCGTGTTCTGGTACAGGCAGTCGAACGCCAACACGCGATCCTCCGCCCTGGGCCCGATAATCATCCGTGCCAGCGCCAGCATCATCGCGAGGGCAAGACAGCCGAGGGCGAATGCCAGCGCCCAGGAGAGCAGAGGGCTCATTCGAAGATCTCCCTGAGCGGACGCTCGTAGTGATGCTTGATGAAAGCCACCAGGTCCGTCTCGCTCTGAATGGCGAGCACGTGCAGGAGCAGGACGCGATTGTCCACCGACAACTGTGCCCAGGCGGTGCCCGGCGTGAACGTGACGATCATCGCCAGCACGGCCAATCCGTTCGGATCCTTCAGCTCGAGCGGAATGAGAACGAAGTCGGAGCGGATGTCGTGCGAGCGCCGTGTGAGAATCGCCCACGCCACCTCGGCGTTCGACCGGAGCATCTCGAGCACCGCCCGGCAGAACAGGCGTGCCATGACGAGGGGCCTGCGCAACCGCACGGGGGCTGGCCTGAGCCTGACGGTCACCGCGGGCCAGAACAGCGCCAGGGCGGCACCCAGCACCAGCGTCCCCGCGCTCAACGACTGCATGAGCAGGATCCAGAGCAGGAGCAGCGCCACCGAGAGCGCGGGGGAAGGAATGAGCCTCCTCATCGCCCTGCCTCCGGCGCCGTGGCTGATGGCCGCACCTCCGCCCCGAGGACCGCGTCAATGTACCCGCGGCGGTCATAGAGGGACCGGGCCGTTGCACGCGCGAGCTCCAGAGCGGGTCCTGCCGCGAGCGTCAGCACTCCGCACGCGGTGAGGAGCGCCACCAGGGACAGTCCCTCCGGTGCCCGGACCCGAGGTGGCTCGCGCTGCATCTCCGACCAGAAGGTCCGGATTCCTGTTCGCGTGAGCGCGATGAGGGTGAGCAGCCCGCAGCCCAGGAGCACGCTGGTGAACAGCCATGCACGGGCGGAGACCGGCCCGCTCCCTTCTCGCGACCCGAGCGCCGCCGACAACATGCCGAGCTTGCCGATGAAGGTGGGCAGGGGAGGCAGGCCAGAGGTGAGCAGCGCGCACGCGATGAAGGCCATGCCCAACAACGCGGTGGAGGCAGGGAACGGCAGGGCGACGAGCGGCTCCTCCGCGTCGTCGAGGTTGACCTCCTGCGTTTCGAGCGTCGCGCTCAAGAAGGGCGCCTCGTCCACGACGGTCGCGCCCGCACGCCAACGCTCCACGAGGTCGACGAGCAGGAAGAACGCGCTGGAGGCCAGCGTGGAGCCCACCAGGTAGAACACCGCGGAGCCGAGGACGGCTTCCTCGCCCAGCCCGAGCGCGGCCAGGAGCGTCCCGGCGGAGACCATCACCCCCGCCGCCGCCTGGACCGCGAGCCTCTGCGAGGCGAGCATCCCCAGAGCCGCGAGCACCGCGGAGACCATTCCGAACGCGAGCAGACCGTCCGCGCCGAACCCCGCCAGCGGGCCCCCGGCGAACATCAGCGTCCAGAGCCGCACCAGGGCGTAGATGCCGACCTTCGTGAGCACCGCGAACATCGCCTCCACGGGCGGAGTCGCAGACGCATAGGCGGGAACGAGCCAGAAGTTGAGCGGCCAGATCGCCGCCTTGGCCAGGAACGCCACCGCCAGGATGGCCGCTCCCGCGTCGATGAGGTGCCGGTTGGCCACATCCCCCTCGGACAGGCGCGCGGAGAGCTCCGCCATGTTGAGTGTCCCCGTGACGCCGTAGATCATCGACACGCCAATGAGGAAGAGTGACGAGGCGGCGAGGTTCACCGCCACGTAGTGCAGGCCCGCGCGGACCCGCGGCCTTCCGGAGCCATGCAGCAACAGGCCGTATGAGGCGGCGAGCAGGATCTCGAAGAAGACGAAGAGATTGAAGACGTCCGCCGTCAGGAATGCGCCAGAGAGCCCCATGAGCTGTAGCTGGAAGATGGAGTGGAAGTGAACACCCGCGCGGTGCCAGCGCGTGAAGGAGAAGGAGAGCGCGCAGGTACCCAGGAGCCAGGTCAGCACCAACATTCCCGCCGACAGACGGTCCACCGCGAGGGTAATCCCGAACGGCGCGGGCCAGTTGCCGGGGAGGTAGGCCACGACGCCGTATTCGTCCACCCACGCCAGGAGCGCCGCCGAGACAGCGAGCCCCAGGAGCGCGGAGCTCATTCCCAGCACCAGCTTGGCGGGGCGCTTCCCCTCGCCCACGAGGAGCATCAGCGCCGCGCTCAACATGGGCAGAATGATGGGAACCACCATCAAGTGGGGCATCAGTCCTTGAACGAGCGCTTTCATGGCTCGGTGCCATCCACGTGGTCGGTCCCGGTCATCCCGCGCGAGGCCAGGGTGATGACCAGGAGGAGGGCCGTCATCGCGAAGCTGATGACGATGGCTGTCAGCACGAGCGCCTGAGGTACCGGATCCGTGTAGTGGGCGAGGTCCCGGGGGACGCCGTCCACGAGGATGGGCTCCTTGTCGATGGCCAGGCCGCCGATGCTGAAGATGAAGAGGTTGACCGCGTAGGAGAGGAGCGACAGGCCAACGACCAGCTGAAACGTGCGGGGCCGTAGAAGGAGCCAGACGCCCGAGCCGGTCAAGATGCCGATGGCGATCGCGAGCACCACTTCCATCAGTCACCTCCCGAGGCCCGGTGAGCGCGGATCGACTGGTGCGCGAGCGCCACGAGGATGAGCAACGTGGAGCCCAGCACCAGACAGAACACGCCCAGGTCGAAGAACATCGCGCTTCCGATGTGGAGCTCGCCCAGCACCGGCACGCTCAGCTGGAAGGTGTGCGAGGTGAGGAGGGGATACCCGGCCACGAACGCTCCCGAGGCCGTGCCGAGGACGAACAGGAGGCCGGCACCTATCAGTGCGCGTGGCGCGAGGTTCAGCCGCTGCTCGACCCACTCCGTCCCGGAGACGATGTACTGGAGGAGAAACCCCACCGACATCACCAGCCCCGCCACGAATCCACCTCCTGGCGCGTTGTGCCCACGCAAGAAAAAGAAAGCCGCCACGACTCCCGATACGGGCAGGAGCAAGCGGACCAGCACCGCCGGGACCATCAGGTACCCCACCGCCGTGTCCTGCGCCAGGCGTGGGTTCACCAGGTCCGTCCGCAGGTCCTTCGGCAGCGCCTGCTGCTGTGGCGGAAGCGCCATCACCTCTTGCGCCGGCCGGAAGCGCCGAAGGAGCGCGTAGACCGTGAGCGCGACGAGTGCCAGCACCACTCCTTCCCCGAAGGTGTCGAACCCGCGGAAGTCCACCAGCATCACGTTCACCACGTTCCGCCCGCCTCCGCCGCTCAGCGAGTTCTCCAGGAAGAAGGAGGTGCGCTCGGGGAGCTCGCGCGTCATCACCGCGTAGGCGAGGATCGCCATTCCGCCGCCGGCGCTCACCGCGATGATGAAGTCACGGGCTCGCCGGCCCCTGGCAATCCGCCGGGTGTGCGCGTCGTACACGCCGCGAGCCGGCTCTCGCGGTGGGAGCCACCTGAGCCCGAGCAGGATGAGCAGCGTCGTCACCACCTCGACGGTGAGCTGGGTGAGCGCGAGATCCGGAGCGGAGAACCAGATGAAGGTGACGCAGCTCACCGCGCCCGCCGTCCCCGAGAGCATGAGCGCGGCGAGCCGGTGGAACTTCGCCTGCCAGGCCGCCCCCAGCGCCGCGATGCCTCCCACCACCCAGAGCCCGATGAACACCGGCGAGAGGGGCACCAGCGGGCGATCCCCCTTGCCGATGCCACCCCACAGCGCCAGGACGCCCACGAGCAGCGTGACCAGAACCATCGCCAACAGCTGCCGCTGGAGCCCCGTGGTGAGCAGCCAGCGGCGGAGCCATCTGCTCAACGCGGTGAGCCACGCCAGCAGTGAGGTGAAGAGCCTCGCGCCCTGGAACCGCTCCACGAAGCGTCCTCCGAGGCGCACCCGCCCTGCCTCCAGCCTCCGGACGAGCAGGTACAGCACCGCGCCACCGACGAGCGCCAGCGCGCTCATGAGGAGCGGGGGGGTGAACCCATGCCAGAGCTTGAGGCTGTACGGCGGGAGCTGCCCGCCCACGACCGGCCGGGCCGCGGCCTCGAGGATCGGCCCGATCGACGCCGCTGGCGCGACCCCCACCACCAGGCACATGAGGACCAGCACCTCGGAGGGGACGCGCATCCACTTGGGGGGCTCCTCGGGGACACGCGGGGTGTCCAGCGCGCTGGCGGGCCCGAAGAACACCTTCACCGAGAACCGGAGCGAGTAGGCGACGCTCCCCATACCGGCCAGGGTCGCCACGACCGGCAGGCCCCACTCGACGGCGGGGATGGCGTCGATGAAGACGGTCTCGGCGAAGAACATCTCCTTGGACAAGAAGCCATTGAGCAGCGGGACTCCCGCCATGGCCGCCGTGGCGACGAGCGCGAGCGTGCCGGTGATGGGCATCAGTCGGAAGAGTCCCGACAGCCGCCGGATGTCCCGCGTCCCCGTCTCATGATCGATGATCCCCACCGCCATGAACAGTGACGCCTTGAAGGCCGCGTGGTTCATGAGGTGGAACACCGCCGCCACCGCCGCGAGCGGGCTGTTGAGCCCAAGCAGCAACACCACCAGCCCGAGGTGCGAGATGGTGGAGTAGGCGAGCAGTCCCTTCAGGTCGCGCTGGAAAAGCGCCGCCCACGCGCCGAGCAGCAGCGTGACGAGCCCCGCGGAGCCGGTGAGCCAGAACCAGAGCTCCGTCCCCGAGAGCACCGGCCACAGCCGCGCCAGCAGGAACACGCCCAGCTTCACCATGGTCGCCGAGTGCAGGTACGCCGACACCGGCGTCGGGGCCGCCATCGCGTTCGGGAGCCAGAAATGGAAGGGGAACTGGGCGCTCTTGGTGAACGCGCCGAGGAGGATGAGGCCGAGCGCTACCGGGTAGAGCGGGTGGGCCTTGATTCGCTGCGCGCTCCCGAGGACGGTGTCCAGCTCGTAGCTGCCGGCCATCTGGCCGAGCACCAACAGCCCGGCCAGGAGGCACAGGCCGCCCATGCCGGTGACCGTGAGCGCCATCCGTGCCCCGCGCTGTGCGTCCTTCCACTGGTTCCAGTAGCCAATGAGCAGGAACGAGAAGAGGGAGGTCAGCTCCCAGAAGAAGGCCATCTGCAGCAGGTTTCCCGAGAGGACCACGCCCAGCATCGCCCCCATGAACGCCAGGAGGAACGCGAAGAACCTCGGCACGGGATCCGACGGCGAGAGGTAGTACCGCGCATACAGCATCACCAGCGCGCCGATGCCCAGGACGAGCACGCAGAATGTCCAGGAGAGGCCGTCGAGCCGAAGCACGAGGTCGAGCCCGAGCGAGGGCACCCACGAGAAGTGCTCGACCCGCAGGCCTCCGCCCTGGACGCTCGGGAAGTGGAGCGCCACGCCCACGAGGCCCACCATCGCGGTGAGGCCCGCGAGCCCCGCCGCGCGGTTCCGGGCGCTCGTGGGCAGCAGTGCCGCGATGGTACCGGAGACCCAGGGAATGACGAGGAGAGCAAGGAGCGGCATCAGGAGAAGTGAGTGGGTGGGGGGAGGGGCCAGCCGCTCTCCTCCCGGTCATGAAGAAGCCATCGCCGCTGAGGGATCAACAGGGATGAGCAATCAATGAGAGGCGTGTGGGCCTGAGCCGCCCAGCCTCGTGCCAGGCACGGGGGTCTCGAGTCATCTTGGGCATCGCGCCAGCCTGTTCGTTCCCATCTCACACCACAAGAGAAAGAAAGGCGTCGGTCAGATGGCGTTGGATATCTGGCAGATGGAGCACGGGCGGGTCCCACCAGCGACAAAGAGACAAGAATCGACGGCTTCTGGCCAGACGTCTGGCGGTGTAACCGTCCCTCTTGGCAGGAAGTGGAGGCTCGTTCATTTTCGCGCCATGCACGTCGTGGCCATCGTCGCGCTGGACGGAGTCGTCCCGTTCGATCTGTCGATCCCCTGTGAAGTGTTCCAGCGTGTCCGGCTTCCAGGGGGCCGAGCCGGCTACCAGGTCCGCGTCTGCGGAGTGACGCCCGACGTGAGCGCCGGAGCATTCATCCTCCGGACCCACTCGGGTCTGGAGGAACTGGCGCGAGCGGACACCATCATCCTCCCCGGCATCGCGGACCTGAACGCCCCCATTCCGGAGGAGCTCCCGCGAGCGGTTCGCTCGGCGGCGGCCAAGGGGGCTCGCGTGGCCTCCATCTGCTCCGGGGCCTTCCTGCTCGCCGCGACCGGGCTGCTCGATGGGCGGCGTGCCACGACCCATTGGCTGGCGACGGACGAGCTGGCGCGCCGCCATCCGGAGATCCAGGTCGACCCGGACGTCTTGTACGTCGATGAGGGGCAGTTCTTGACGTCGGCGGGCGCCGCGGCGGGGCTCGATCTCTGTCTGCACATGGTGCGGCTCGACCATGGCGCCGCGGTGGCGGCGGATGCGGCCCGGCTCGCGGTGATGCCGCTCGAACGCGACGGGGGGCAGTCGCAGTTCATCGTGCACGCACCGCCCGCCCCGGACGGCTCGTCGCTCGAGCCGCTCCTGCGCTGGCTCGAGGAACGCCTCCACGAGCCGCTCAGACTCGAGGACATCGCGCGCCACGCGGCGCTGAGCGTGCGCACGCTCAACCGTCGCTTCCGTGAGCAGATGGGCACCACTCCCCTCCAGTGGCTCCTCCGTGCCCGCGTGCGCCGCGCCCAGCTCCTGCTCGAGACGACGGGCCACTCCGTGGAGGTCATCGCGGAGCGGGCCGGCTTCGGCTCCGCGACCGCCTTTCGGGATCACTTCCAGCGGTTCGTGACCACGAGCCCGCAGGCCTACCGTCGCGCGTTCCGCTCCGCTCCGGTCAGCCACTGAGCCGCCCGGGGAGAACGCGGCTTCACCAGGGACGGGGCTCGAGGCCCTGTGCGCGCCACACCGTGCCGCGACGCTCGAACTGGAACAGGGTCTCGACCGCGTGGGCAATGCGCGGCCCGAAGTGCCGCTCGATGAGGTACACGCCGAGATCGAGCCCCGACGTCACTCCGGCCGCCGTCACGAGATTCCCGTCATCCACGAGCCGGGAAGTGACCGCGTGGGCGCCCATCGCCGTCAGTGCGTCCAGGCCCATGTGGTTGGTGGTCGCATGGCGCCCCTTCAAGAGCCCCGCCATGCCGAGCAGAACGGAGCCCCCACACACCGTCCCCATCGTCAGACCCGGCTTCGCCATCGCCTGGTGAAGCACGTCGGGCAGGCCCGAGTGGACCGCGCGGGTCAGCAGGGCGTGAATGCTGTCCGGACCGTCACCGCTCACCGCACCGGCGGCTCCCGGGACGATCATGAAGTCCGCCCGGCGCGGATCGAGCGCGGTGGTGGCCGGTATCTTCAGCCCGTTGATTCCGCTCCTCACCTCCCGCGCGCCCTCGAACGAGGCGAGCTCCACCTGCAGTGCGCCTCCCGCCACCTGACCGCCCGCACTCAGCACTTCATAGGGGGCCATCGCGTCCAGCAAATCAAAGCCATCGAAGAGAATGATCTGGGCCAGCATGAAAGTCCTTTCAATCCGGCGGAGCCGCACGGAATGACTGACATCATGACTTCGGCGTATCTTGTTGCGAGTGGCGGGAATGCCATCCTTCGACGGATTCTGGCCAGACGGATTGAAACATGCGTGACCAGAATCCGGTGAGAGTTGTCATTTCAGCCACTCGCGGGAGGGATGATCCTGGCGCAGTATCACGAACATCCCGCGCCTGATGAAGACAGACTTCCAATCGGGCACGGCCATGACCCATGAGAGGGAACCCCCAAGTGAATCACGCTCAACCGCCGCCGCTCCAGATTGGAATGCTGCTCTACCCAGACTTCACGCTCCTGGACCTGTCCGGTCCTCAAGCCGTGCTGGGCCTGCATGGGAAGACCCACCTCCTCTGGAAGACGCTCGATACGGTCACCTCCGATTCGGGGCCCGGCATCCAGCCGACAGCGACCTTCGGTGACTGCCCGGACGACCTGGACATCCTGTTCGTACCGGGCGGGATGGGCACTGCTCGTGCCATGGAGGATCCGGAGATTCTCCGGTTCCTCGCGAACCGGGCGGCGCGGGCCCGATACGTGACGTCCGTGTGCTCGGGGTCGCTCCTCCTGGGGGCGGCGGGCCTCCTCCGAGGGTACAAGGCCGCGACGCACTGGGCCCTCTACGATGTCCTTCCGATGTTTGGAGCGGAAGCGGTCCAGGAGCGGGTCGTGGTCGACCGTAACCGGATCTCGGGCGGAGGGGTGACGGCGGGCATCGATTTCGGGCTGGTGCTCCTGGCCCGGTTGCGCGGGGAGGATGCCGCGAAGACCACGCAGCTCATGCTGGAGTACGACCCGCAGCCTCCCTTCGATTCGGGCACTCCCAGGACCGCCGAGCCCCGGATCGTGAAGCTCGTCATGGACCTCCTGGAGAAGGACAACCAGCAGGTGCTGCGAAGTGCCAGGGAAGCACTCCGCGCAACGCGCAACTGAGCGACTGCCCGGGGCCCCCAACGGCACGGGTGGGGCATCCCCCCCCCTGTATGGTTGTCCGTCCCACGTCCTATCCTTCAGGGTTGTTCCACTTGGGGAAAGGCCAGCACCATGGCGAAGGAGCACCGGAGTCCTGGGGCGGGGGAGGGCGGCGGTAAGCAGCTCAAGGCCTGGCGGAGCTCGCGCGGCCGGCCCTGGTGGGCCTCCGGTGTGTTGGCGCTGGCGTTCCTCGCGCTGCAGGCGGCGTGTGCCAAGGGCTACCCGATGGGCGGGACGCTGGCAGGCGGCACCGCGCGCCACTGGGGACGCGCTCAGCGGGTGAGCCCAGGTACGGAGGGTCGCGCTGGCGGGGCCCGGGCGGTGGCCATGGCGAGACCCGATGCGCCTGGCGGCAAAGGTTCCGAGGGGGCGGAGGCGAGCGAGGCCGAGGGTGACGAATCGGCCAGGTGGCCGCGGCGCCAGGCCCGCCGCCCGAGCAAGACGGGTGAGCAGGAGGACTTGGAGGGGAAGGGTGTTGGGTGGCGAGATGGGGTAGGGGACGGCCGACCCCATGAGGTGCCCGTTACCCTCGACTACTTCCAGGGCTTCCTCGTGCAGGCTGGGGTGCCCACCTCCGCTGTGCCCGGGGATGGGCGCACGTTGGCGCCGCAGCAGGCGGTGGAGTTGGTGCCGCACTTGCTGGCCACGCCAGTGACGCTGGGGAACTTCGGACTGCGCCGTATGGCAGCCCACCTGCTCCTGGAAGTGGCGACGGGAGGAATCCCGGTCTCACGCGACGAGCTGCACGCGCGCATGCGGCGCTTCTCGCATCTGCTGGTCCTGCGGCCGGATGGCTACCTGGTGAAGACCACCTCGGGAGTGGCGGTGCAGAAGGCCGGCCAGGTGGTGCTGGCCGAGGATGGGACGCTGCGAGCCGGCCGGTTCGAGGTGGGCCCCTTCTACGCGATTGACGGCGGACGCCTCTTCCCGGTGGATGCAAAGCTCGAGGTGCCAGAGGGGGCTCGTCCAGTGGGTATCTATGAGCCGGACGACAACGCCGGGCTCGCGGTGGCCGAGGGCACCGTGCTGGCGGTCGTGGATCTGGTCGAGGGCCTCTACCGGCTCGTCTTCTACACGGGTGAGACGCTCGAGGGTCTGGCACAGCTTCCAGGCGCGGTGCGCCAGCTGTATGAGAGCTCGCCCCTGCTCTGGGAAGAGTTCCGCCACAAGCCCTACGCGGAGAAGGTGCGCACCGTGTCGCGGCTCACCATGGGGGTGGTGCTGACGGTGGGGACCTCGGGAGCGGGCGCCGCGAAGGCGGCCTCCTGGGGCGGCAATCTCGCAAGCGTGACCGTCCCACTGCTGTCGCTCTCGGGGGATGGGCTCCTGGCGGTGCGCCTGGTGGCGGTGCCCGCAGGAGCCGCTGTCTCCGTGGCGGGCAATGCGCTGAGCGCCACCTATGTGCTGCACATGGCCAACACCGGCGCCCGGGGCGCGGGAGGCGGTGGCGGGTGGCCTCCAGTGGGCGGACCCGGGCAGTGGGTGGAGGACACCTCCAGCATGTCCGAGCAGGCCCGGTCCTACCAGGCCCAGGTGACGGGCGCACCCAGGCGTTGGTGCTACAGAGTCTGCCGTGGTGGCGACTGCGTGGATTATGACGGGTATGACCCCAAGACAGGCATCCTGCTCGAGAGCAAGGCCCGCGAGTACGACAAGTGGTTCGACAAGGACCTGAGACCTCAGTGGAACTACCAGGGACTCAAAGACATGATCTCGCAGGCTCAGCGGCAGGTCCGGTTCGCGCGAGGAATGCGTGTTCGGTGGCACGTCGCGGAGGAACGGATGGTCGCTGTTCTCCGGAAGCATTTCGATGCCGAAGGACTGCAAACGGTCGAAGTCGTCTACACCCGTCCAGTGTTCAGTGTCGTGAGGGGCGCCGCGCATGAGTGAGGCCTATTCAGCAGGAGCATACTGGGGGAGCCGGCCGGAATTGGCCGAGGACTGTGCACGACGCGCGGCGACGTTCTTCCGGCTGATGGCTGAGTGCCATCCGAGCTATGCGCACTGGTTCGAGCAGAACAACTCCACCCGGAAGGCGCTTCAACTCGGATTCGAGCCCACGCATGAGACCTTCCTGCGCTTCTTCGGGAAGAAGAAGTATCAGGCCGGCCCGGACGGTTTTTCATTTGGCGCGTGGACGGGACACGTGGGGCAGGAGCAGGGGGGGATGGTTCTGCTCAATTGTGGAGGGGACGCCGAGGTTGCTCCGAATCGTGTTCGGCTTTTCTTCCCTTCGGAGCCTTTGGGGAGTGAGCGCATGATCCGTGCTCCCGTGCTGGCCGGCGTCATGCGTGCCATGGCGCTGGCCTGGGAGCCGGAGTGGGCCCTGGCGACGGCGGATGGACTGTGGGACCAGCTCTCTGGCGGCAGTCGGATTGGCTGCTTTCTGGGGTGGATGACGTACTTCTCGCATGCGCGTGGGCAGGTGCCAGCCTTGCCCGCGCCCGTGCGGGTGGAGCCGGTAGAAGACAAGGGCACGCTCGTCATCCTCACCCCTGAGCGACTCACTCCCAGCAACCCCGAGCACGTGGCACTGGCACGACGCGTCCAGGAACTGCTGGCGGAAACGGGACTGTTCCGTCCGGTTGTCCAGCCGCCGACCGTGCCGCAGGTGTGACCGTCTTCCGCGGGAAGCGGGGTTCCGAGCTCAGTGGCCCCCGCCGCGCATGGGGTGCGCGGCGGCGGGGGCCGTGGCGCCTACGCGTCCGGCATCATGAAACCGATCCGGGCCGTCCGCGCGAGCGTGGGGAAGCCGTTCGCGGTCGCCGCGGCGAGATAGCCCGCGAAGTTCGGGAACACGTAGTCACGCTCCGCGGTGGTCGACAGGCCCAGCCAGTACGCCAGGGTGTAGGCGTACTGCTCCACCGTCAGCGTGGGAATCCAGCGCCCCCGGCTGTCGATGCTGTCGAGGTTGTTGGCCGCGCCGTTCGACATGTCCAGGTTGGGGAAGGTGCCATAGAGCCGGCGCCCCAGGACGCGGTCCCCGAGCACGAGCATGTGGCTCCCCCAGCCGTGATCCGTCCCCTTGTCGGAGTTCTCCACCAGCGTCCGGCCGAAATCGCTCATCGTGAAGAGCGTGGCCTGCGGGGGAGTCGAACCGAAGACCGCTTCCGCCTTGAGCAGGGCCATGGCCTGGTGGAAGGCGTCGAGCGCGAAGTCGAGCTGCGTGAGCAGGGAGTTATGGGTCGTGTCCTGGCCCACGTGGGTATCGAAGCTGCCGAAGCCCACCGAGAACACCTGACGCTTGAGGCCGAGCCCGCCGCCCGCCGTGTCCATCGCTCCCGCCACCAGGTCCCGGAGGACCTGATAGAGCTGGGTGTGCAGCGTCCAGCCCGAGCTCCCGGTGGTGGGAGGCACGAACAGGGCGTCGATCTTCTCGCGCGTCACCTGCGGGAGCGCATTCCAGGCGGCCTCGCGCGCGGCGGTCCGCGAGGTGGCGAAGGTCTTCGCCGTGCTGAAGACCGTGCCGTAGGCCTCCTCGAGGGCGGCGCCGTTGTCGAGGGCCAACACCTTGGAGAGCGACTCCTTCGTGAGGGCGTCGAAGTTGGCGTTGCCCGTCGTCCGGAACGACAGCGAACCGCTCGAGGCCACCATCATGGGCTGCCGCGTCCCGCCCGCGGCGAAGAGCGACCTGCCCCCGAACGAGACCACCTCGGGGTACTCGCCCGGGTTCAGGTTGGCGATCTTGTCCGCGGTCCGGCCGCCCCACCCGGTGACCTTGCCGATGAGCGCCAACGGCAACGCGGCGGTGGTGGGGTTGGCGATGGCGCTCGCCCAGGCATCCTGCTGGTCGCTGTGCGAGAACAGGTTGTCCGGCCGGGCCACCGCGCTCGACGTGTAGTCGGTCTTGCGCATCGGCAGGACGAGCGGCCCCACGTTGCACACGAAGGCGGCCCGCTCCTGCTCGAAGAGCGCCTGGAGCTTCGTGAGCGCGGGGTGCAGGCCGAACGAGCCGGCGGCCTTCCCGATGGGGTTGATGACCCGCAGCTCGTCCAGGGTGTGTGCCAGGCTGGGCCGGGCCTGACGGTACTGCTCATAGGGTCCCGCGGTCAGGGGGACCAGGACGTTGTTGCTGTCATTGCCACCCAGGAGGAAGACACACACCGCCGCGCGGTAGCCCGCGTAACCGGTGAGGGTGGAGGCGTGCGCCTGGCTGATCCACTGGGGAAGCGTCGCGGCCGCTCCGAGGAAACCCAGGGTGCTGGAGGCGCCGCGGAGGAACTGGCGTCGTGACATGGACATGGGTTCACCTCTGGATCTGGAATTCGGGGGAGAGCGACGTGAGGTAGACGGCGAGCTTCTTCTTCTGGGCCACGGTGCTGGCGCGCGTGTCGGTGATGGCGCCGTAGATGGCGAGCTGGAGCTCCGAGGACATCGTGTCGTGCAGCCAGTAACGGCTGAGCCAGAGGACCAGGTCGTTCGGGTCGGACGGGAGCGTGTCCAGGTTGACGATGACGCCCGCGGTGGCGGGGGCGGTCGAGAAGAGCAGCTCGTGCACGACGTTGGCGCGCGCGGCGACCGTCGCGGTGTCGAGGATGGCGAACTCGGGGCCGAGCAGTCCGCTCGCACCGGGCGCCGGTGCGTTGGGCGGGTAGTAGCTGAAGACCGAGGGCGGCCGGGGCACGTACTGGCCGAGCGCGCGGCTCCACGCGTTGAGCTTCGCGCCCGGATCCTTGCCCTCCGCCGTGTCGAGCGTCCCGTTCAACCACCGGACGAGCGAGGTGATGTACAGCGCGGGCGGCCGGAGGTGCCCATAGGTGGCGTACTGTCCCAGCGGCGCTTGCGGGCCGCGCGCCTCGTCGTCCTCGAGAATCTTGCGCACCACCGCGCGCAGGTCTCCGCGCACGCCCGAGCCATTGTTCTTGAAGACGTTCACCACCCGCTGGACGTACGCGGGCGTCGGGTTGCTGGTGACGAGGTGCTGGATGAGCTGCTTGCAGATGAACGGCGGGAGGTTCGGGTCGGCGAAGACGTTGTCGAGCGCCTCCTTGAGGTGGAGCGTGGCGCTCCCGCCCGCGGTCGTCACCGCGCCCCGGAGGAGCGTCTTCGAGGTGGTGTCATGGTTCACGTCGCAGCCAATCATCGGCAGCGTGAAGTTGGCCGTGTTGTTGCGGCCCACGGTCGGGCACCCGGCCGCATTGCCATAGGTCCACCCGGAGAGGGCGCGTGCGAAGGCCTGGACCTGGGCCTCGGTGTACGCGGGGATGGGCGCACCCGTGGCGTCGACCTTCTCGGTGCCGTCCTCGTTCAGCTTGAAGAGGCCCAGGGTGAAGAGCTGGAGCATCTCCCGCGCGTAGTTCTCGTTCGGCTCGATGGGCTTGCCGGACGTGTTGAACGCCCGGTTGTTCACCATGTCGAGGTAGTTCCCCATGGCCGGATGGAGGGTGACCGTCTCCAGCAGCTGGCGGAAGTTGCCGAAGGCCTGCGTGGACAGCAGGTTGAGGTACCCCGCCATCGCGACCTTGGGCTCCGACTCGGGTGTGGACTGGAAGTCGGGGATGCCACTCTGCGAGACGACGAAGATCTGGCTCAGCGCGAACGCCACGCGCAGCCGGAGTTGATCCTTCCCCGTGACGGCGTGGGTGAAGAACTGCGAGCCCAGGTCCTTGCTCGTCGTCGTGCCGTCGAACGTGGAGCGGGTGGCGTTGAGCTGGTCGGTGATGGACTGCGTGATGCCGACGGAGCGCACGCGCTCCACGGTGTCGAGGGGCAGGGGACTCACGCCATTGGCGAGGCGCGGGCCGAAGGTGGCCTGCTCGAGGAACCGGATGGCGTTCTCCTCGGAGGGGGTGTCGAGCGGCTCGACGGCCTGTTTCGCCTGACCGGGCCGCACGTCGGACTGCTCGCCGGGTGGGCCATCGACCGGTGTGCAGGCGGTCGCGCCGCACACGGCGAGGGCAATGAGGGTGCGTTGGAGCATCCGGACTCCTCCTGGAAATACCGAATTGATGTGATTGCTGGATATCCAATATTTCAAGATTGAACATGGAGCAAGGGGGGCCCCATGCAATGAGGTCATTCCAAATGATGAGAAATCTGGAGCAATGACAGGCGCGCTGTGGATGCGAGCCAATGGCATATCGCCGTGAGCTACCGCGAGGTCATCCCAGAGGTGGGAGTGAACCCGTGTCTGGCGTGCACACGGTCAATGCGCGTCCGAAGCCTTCTGGTATGACGCCGCCACCATGATCGACCACCTGAGCTTCTACGCAACGGACTACCCCACTTCGAAGGCGTTCTACGCGGCCGTGCTCGAGCCCCTGGGCTACAGCCTCGGGCCGGATCTGACCGCGACGTGGGATCCGGAGTTCCCCGGCCGGCGGATGTGCGCGTTCGGCCCTCCCGGCAAGAGCATCCTCTGGATCATCGAGGTGAAGACGCCCGCCTCACCCCGCCACGTGGCCTTCACCGCCAGGGACCGGGCGGCGGTGGACGCGTTCCACCGGGCGGCGCTGAAGGCCGGGGCGAAGGACAACGGCGCGCCTGGAGAGCGGCCGCACTACCATGCTCACTACTACGGCGCGTTCGTGTTGGACCCGGACGGCAACAACATCGAGGCGGTGCACCACGGCCCCTCGGGAGCAGTGGCTTCGCCCTCCTGAGCGTCGGAGTGAGGGGCTCCGCGGGGGGCTTGGCGGCGGGAGGAGGATGGGTGTGTACTGCGCCTCCGGAGGACACATGCCGCACACGAAAATCGCCAGGACGGGCCGCTACGTCATCTTCTATCTCGCCTTCCTGGGCATCTTCAGCGCGCTCTCTCCGTATGTCCTCCCCGCGGCGTTCTACGATCAGGTCATGGTGGTGCTCTACGGGAGCCAGATCGCCACCGAGATGATCCCCAAGCAGTTCGAGTGGCCCATCCAGAACATGCTCCACCGGTTGGGCGGCACCCTCTACATGGTGATGGGGGTGCTGCAGTTCAACAAGACCTTCCGGGCCCGCCGACCGCGGGTGCACCGCTGGGTGGGCCGGGCCTTCATCCTCTTGAGCTTCAGCGCCGCCATCTCGGGGGGGACCATGGCGTATACGCACGGCATGGCCGGAACCGTCGAGCTGGTGCCGAGCATCGTCTTCGGCGCCCTGATGATCCTCTTCACGATCAGGGCCTATCTCTCGGCGCGCAGGCGTGAGTTCGCCCAGCACCGCGAGTGGATGATCCGCAGCTTCTCCATCGGCCTGGGCGTCGCGACGATTCGCATCTTCTACGCGGTGGGCATCGTGGCCACGTCGCTGACGCCGACCCAGCTCATCGGGGTGACCTTCTGGTCGGGTTGGCTCGTGACGATGGCCGCCGGGGAGTGGTGGATCCACCAGACGCGCCCGGCGCGGCAACCCGACGTGGAGGCACAGCCCGTCTCTCCGCAGGGCGCATGAAGCGCTCCTCGCTGTAGAATGCGCCCCTTCCATGCGCCTCCTCCTGACGAACTACGTCCCCGGCCTGCGAGAAGAGTTCCCGCTCCTTCCGTTGGAAGACGCGCCCTGGAATCTCGTGGCGAAGCTACCCCTGGTGCTTCCGCGGTTCCTCCAGCTGCTGGACTCGAAGGATTACGAGGACCGGGCGGGCGTCTACATCCACCGCTCCGCCCGGGTGGAGGATGGAGCCATTCTCAAGGCTCCGGCACTGATCCGCGAAGGCTGCTTCATCGCCGCCCATGCCTACCTGCGTGGAGGCGTCATCCTGGGCCCCCATGTCACGGTAGGCCCGGGGTGTGAGCTCAAGACCAGCATCGTCTCGAGCCAATCGGTGCTCGCCCACTTCAACTTCGTCGGCGACAGCATCATCGGCCGGAGTGTCAACCTGGAAGCCGGCTCCGTGATCGCCAATCACTGGAACGAGCGGACCGACAAGACCATCCGCGTCCGCATCAACGGACAGCAGATCAGCACGGGTTGCACCAAATTCGGTGCGTTGCTCGGGGATGGGGTGCGCATCGGCGCCAATGCCGTCCTGTCCCCCGGAACCATTCTCGCGCCCGGCGCGGTGGTGGGCCGGCTGCAACTCGTCGAGCAGGATGGGGCGGAGCCTCGAGGATAGGTCTGGCCGGCGCCGGCGCGTCCCACCCGGTTACGGAGGGCCGTAGCCCTGGACGCGGGAGTTCAGCTCCACCGCGGTGGCGTAGATCTGCGCCCAGGTCCGGTACTTCCAGCGGTCTCCCAGCCCCTTCTGGTCGTTGGCGTAGTGGAAGAGGTCTTCCCGGAAGAGCGCGTCCGCGGCCTTGCGCGCGTCCGGTCCGAGCGGCGTGCCCTTGCGATCGTAGTACCGCAGCAGGTCGTAGCCGTAATCGTGGGTCTTGGCCGCGGGGTCGAACTCCTTGTCCGGGCCGACCTTTCCAGGCGCGGAAGCGGAGCCGTACGGGTCCTGCATCCGCGTCCCGTGTTTGGTCTGGAGGGTGTTGGGCGTATAGCCCATCACCTTCGCGAAGTCCGCGGGCGGGGGACGGGCACCGGTGAGGTAGTCCCGCATCAGCTTGCCATGGTCACCCGCGGGCGCCGCCGCGACCTTCGCCGTGCGCTGCACCGCCGACGCACTCGCGGTGAAGGTGTCGCGCGGTTGGCGCGGAGGCTCGGGCGTGGTGGCGGGCTGGCGGGGAGCGGATGGCC
Organism: Archangium lipolyticum; assembly: GCF_024623785.1. Lineage (NCBI taxonomy): Bacteria > Pseudomonadati > Myxococcota > Myxococcia > Myxococcales > Archangiaceae > Archangium > Archangium lipolyticum. The sequence goes on along the minus strand of NZ_JANKBZ010000006.1, from coordinate 446,098 downwards.
CGGGACGGGACGTCAGCGGACGGTGAAGGGGGGCGCGATCATTTCGGATGATCATGGGGGTCGGGGGAGAGGGCTTTTCTCTATTCTCGTAAAAGGTGGGTGCGCAGTTGCGCGTGGGCGCTTGCCGCACCGCACAAGAGGGAGGAACCACCGTGGGAGAGCGCGAGTACCAGGAGGGAATGGCCCGGCTGGAGGCGGGAGACGTGGAGGAGGGGCGCAGGCTGCTGGAGGCGGCCCTGCGGGCCTCGCCCGGATCGGTGGAGGTGATGCACGGGCTGGCGCGGGCACTGGACCTGGCGGGGGAGCGCGGTCAGGCACGGGCGTTGTTGGAACGGGCCCATGCCCAGGCGCCGGGCGAGCCGGGGCCCGCGTGCGACCTGTCGATGCTGTACCTGGAGCAAGAGGAGGATGCTCGGGCGGTGCGTGTCCTGGCCCCCGTATTGGCGGCTCACCCGGAGCACCCACGCGCCAACCTCTGCATGGCGATGGCTCTGGCGAAGACGGAACCGGAGCGCGCGCGCGGGCATGTGGTCAAGGCACTCCTGGAGACGGAGCCCGAAGGGCGGCGGCAGGCCGAGGCGCTCCAGCGCGTGCTGGGCGTATGAAGGAGGTGGCGCTCGATGTAGCCTGTAGGTCCCACGAGAGAGGCGCCGGACACTCCGGCTCCTCCTCCGTTCCTGGGGAAGACCCTCACCCCAGCCCTCTCCCAGAGGGAGAGGGAGCGGCGCAACCCATCATCTCCCTGCCGTCTCCTGCCGACGCGAGGCCAGGAACTCGGCGACAAAGTCGAGGTACTTGCGGATGGCCTGCTCGGGATCTCCACCGCAGTCCCGCAGGTATTTCGCCGCCCAGCCTTCGGTTGGGTACTCGCCTTTCTCGGTCAACCAATCGATGAATTGGTAGTACTCCAGATCCTTCACGCCGTGATTGAGTTGGCATGTATGGTAACCGATGAGGAGTCCCCAGAATCGATCCACATTGGGCTCTCCGATATGCATGCTCAGTCTCCCTGCCTGCATATCTCCGCGGACTCGCATCAGGTAGTTGAGTAGCTTGCTCTGATTCAATGACTGGCCGGACAATGAACATCTCCTTGGGGAGATTCAGGGGCTTTGCACGATCTGCCACTCGACTCCATCTATCGCGTGAAGACGAGATAGCCATTGTGCGTGATGGAATGGCTTTTGCCATTCGGCAGGTCGAAAGCGATGAACTGGTGCTTGTTCAAGGCTCTGAACGCGATGTACTCGGGCTTCTGGCCGAGCCGGTCGTGGCCGTGTAGATGGTGCGCGCCACCTCCTGGCACTTGCCGACGACCTGACTAGAGTCGTGCCCGCCATGCCTGCCCGCGCTCCCCTCGTCCACATCCATGACCATGCCCTGCCCGACCCGGACTTCGCCCGCCTGTGGCGGAAGGTCCGCGCCCTGGGCACCGAGCGCCTGCGCCAGACCTACCAGACGACCTTCTGGTTCGACCTCGGCGAGCCCTCCAATGTCGTGGAGCAGGTCATCCTCGAACTGCGCCCGCGTGTGCCCCTGCGCCGGGGCCTCGCCGGTGTCGAGTGGTGGTTCTCCCGCATGCGCACCACCGACGTGCAGGTGGATTTCCACCAGGACCGCGACGAGAAGCTCGCCCTGCGCGGCGGCCCGCTCGTGCACCCTCGCTTCACGTCCCTGCTGTTCATGAACAGCGTCCGCGGCGGGGCGCTCGCGGTGACCAGGGCCCTGCCCTGCGAGGACAACCCGTCACTGGCTCCCAACACCCAGGACTTCGACCTCGCGATGCCCAGGCCCAACCGCTTCGTCTACTTCCGCGGGGACCTCACCCACGGTGTGCTTGACGCGGACAACCAGATTCCCACCGGGAAGCTGCCAGGCACCTCGCGGCTGCGCGTCACCCTGGTGATGAACTGGTGGGCCCAGCGCCCCACGGACATCCCCACCTTCGCCGAATCCAAGGTGTACCGCTCCCTCGCGCTCGCGCCGCGTGCGCGGGCTACTTCCGCGGGTCGGAGGCGATGAAGAAGACCGACGCCGCGCCCACCACCAGCGCCGCTCCTCCCGCGTACACCCACGGGCTCTCGTACCAGGGCCGCTGCTCGATGACGGCGAGCTGCAACGGCGCCAACGGGTTGGCCGCCCGCGCCACCGTGTTCCCCTGCGCGTCGAGCGCCTCGACGAAGTACCACGCCGTGAACGAGGCCTCGCGGCTGGGAGAGGGCAGCTCGCCCTCGCACGTGCCCTCCTGGCACACCATGGGCGCGGCGCGGTAGGGGCCCCCGGGAACCAGGGCGTGGCGCAGCATCACCTGGCTCGCCTTGCCCTGCGGATCCTTCAAGGTGGCGCGCACGTGCTTCGGGCGGCTCGCGTCCTCGCGCGGCAGCAGCTCCAGCCGGGGCCGGGCGGCCAGCTTCGCGCGCACCCGCTCCACCAGGTCCTTGTGCTTCTGTGGGGCTTCGGCCGGCGGCCGCACCCAGGCGTCCAGCTCCAGCGCCTCGCTGGTGCGCTGCTCGGCGTTCACCGCGTCGTCCAGCAGCAGGTGGATGAAGCCCAGCTCCAACAGGGCCTGGGCTCGCTCGGCCGTGGGACGGTTCGGCTGGCCCAGGTAGCGCTGGTACTCGACGACGGCCTCCTCGTAGCGCAGCGCGCTGGCGAGCGCTCGCGCCTGGGCGAGGTCCGCCTGGGCCTCTCCGGGCGCCTGGGCGAGCACGAGGGAAGACGCGGCGTGCGAGGGCAGGCCGGGCGCGGCGGTGGCGAGGGCGAGAATCGTGAGCGAGAGCACCGCCCCCGAGCCTACCCGGGCTCCCGGGACTTGTCAGACCGGTGCGCTAGGAATGTCCCCGCGGGCCGGTCGTCGGGGGGGCCCGAACCGCGTGTCGTCGAGGGGAGCCGGGTCCGGGCGGGTCTCGGGCCCGGCTCCTCCACTCCTACCCCTTCCGTCAGAGGCCGCCGGGGCCCAGCACGCCTTCCAGCCCCTGGAAGGGCTTGGTGACGACGGCGCGCAGGATGATGTTCTCCAGTTGGATCTCCAGCGATGACGGAGTGCCGATCCTCACCTGCGTCACCGTGTTGCTCACGATGACCCAGATGCGCTTCTGGCCGATGGCCTTCACCAGCGTGGGCGAGTTGATGGACACCGGCGTGTGGGAGGCGGGCGCGAATTCACGCTCCGGCAGGAGGATCTCCGCGGTCTCGTAGTAGGGGGGCAGGTTGTTCCGGGTGTAGAAGACGGGCGAGTCCGGCGTGGCGTTGCCGGTGAGCGACAGCCGCCCGACCGTCTTCAGCGTGAACATCTGCGAGGGGTTGTGCACCGTGAGGGTGGCGCTGATCTCCTTCACGGTGACGTCGAGTCCCTGCGTCTCCGCGGGCAGGTCGACGGCCACCTCGACGTAGGCGGGCTCGCCCACCGAGGTGATGGGGATGTTCTGCGTCTGGGGGGGCGTCTCCACGGCGATCTCGGCGGAGCACGCGGAGAGCAGGAGCGGGCAGAGCAGGGCGAGGAGCTGGCGTTTCATCGGAAGGTCCAGGACAGGTCGAAGGCGGGGATGACGGGGATGCGGCCGCCGTTGTAGGGCAGCATGGGCTCGGTCAGGTCCACGTAGGCGGCCCCGAGCGAGAGGCCGAGGTTCTCTCCGGCGTAGCGGATGCCGGCCGCGCCGCGCAGGGGCAGGCCCTCGCGCAGCACGGTGCCGAACTCACCCACCACGGACCAGTTGCCGGCGAAGTTGATCACCACCGCGCCCGTCACCGAGGTGGAGGTGGCCTGGTAGCGGGAGTGACGCGCCTCGGCCTGCACCAGCACCCGGCCGAGCGACACGCCATACAGGGCGTAGAAGCTGGGCCCGCTGAAGCTGGCGTCGTAGCGCTTCACCGCGGGCTCCTGGGAGGTGACGAAATCGGAGATGAGCGAGGCGCCCATGAACTTCGCGTAGCGCGCACCGACGACGAAGCGGTGCGGCCCCGCTTCCACCCCCCAGCGCAGTCCCAGGTTGGGCGTGAGCGCCAGGTCCGCCAGGACGGAGGTGTCCAGCGCGAAGCCCAGGGCCAGCGGCAGCGCCGAGCGTTGCAGGCCAATGACGGGGTGTTTGATGGCGGCGGCTTCGTCGAGGGTGAGCAGCCGCGCGTTGCCGGCGCGAGCCTCCGCGGGCTGGAGGAGGGCGACGAGCGCCCAGAGGACGAGCCCGGCCGCGACGGGGCGGCTCAGGCGGGGAGAGGTATCTCGAGGGTTCAACCCACTCACTCCTTGAGAGGAAGGGAAGGGCCTCGATGTACCGCGTCCCGGCCCGCTCTGTCACACGCACTCCCGGTGTGGATGGGTGTACGAGGGCGCCTCCTCGCCCGGTGGGCGGCCATCCCGGCCACGGGTTCACCTTGCGAACGGACGGAGCCGGACCTATTCGGGTCACTCGCGCATGAGTGACGCCATCCAGGACGAGCACCAGAGGATGTTGACGCTGCTCAAGCGGCACGGGTGGAACGCGACGTCCTTCCAGGTGCTGGAGCCGGGGTACTCGTACTGGTTCGACGGCGAGGACGCGTGCGTGGCGTACGTGGACACGGGCAAGGCGTGGGTGGTGGCGGGGGCCCCCATCGCCTCCGAGGAGCGCCTCGCCGAGGTGGCCGAGCGCTTCGAGGCGCACGCGGCCGCGTCGGGTCGGCGCCTGTGCTTCTTCGCCACCGAGCAGCGCATGCTGGCGGCGGCCCCGTTGAAGGGGCTGTCCATTGGCGAGCAGCCCGTGTGGGACCCGAGGCGCTGGGAGGAGGGCGTCCACGAGAGCCGGAGCCTGCGCGAGCAGCTGCGTCGCGCACGGGCCAAGGGCGTGAGGATTCGCGAGGTGGCTCCCGCCGAGCTGAAGGACCCCGGCCACCCGACGCGGGCCGGGGTGGACCGGCTGATGGAGCGCTGGCTGCGGTCCCGGCGCATGGCGCCCATGGGGTTCCTGGTGCAGCTCTCCCCGTACGCCTGGGCCGAGGAGCGCCGCTCCTTCGTGGCGGAGCGGGACGGGGAGGTGGTGGCCTTCCTCTCGGCGGTGCCGGTGTATGCGCGCAACGGCTGGTTCGTGCAGCACCTGCTCCGGGACAGGCACGCACCCAACGGCACCGCGGAGCTGCTGGTGGACGCGGTGATGCGCGCGGCGGCCGCGGAGGGGCGGAACTACCTGACGCTGGGGCTCGCGCCCCTGGCGGGCGAGGTGGCCGGCTGGCTGCGCGCGGCCCGGGCCGTCGGCACACCCCTCTACGACTTCGAGGGCCTTCGGGCCTTCAAGGCCCGGCTGCGCCCGCATGCGTGGGACCGTATCCACCTGGCCTGGCCCGCCCGGCACTCCACGCCCTGGCCCGTGTACGACGCCCTCACCGCCTTCGCCCGGGGAAGCCTCGCGCGCTTCGGCGTGGCCACGCTCCTGCTCCGGCCCCTGCTGCTCGTGTGGCTGCTCGCCGTGCTGCTGGTGCCCTGGACGGTGCTGCTCGCGCTGCCCGTCAACGCGCCCCGCTTCCCCTCACCGCTCGTGCAGTGGGGCTGGGTGCTCTTCGACGTGGGGCTGACGGTGGCGCTCTTCTCGCTCGTCCGCCGCTGGCGCGCATGGCTCGCCACGCTGCTGGCCTCGGTCATCACCGGGGATGCGTGCCTCACGCTCCTCGAGGCGCTCCTCTACAACGTCCCCCGCGCGCAAGGCCCTGGCGACTGGCTCGTCATGTTCGTGGCGGTGCTCGCGCCGGCCCTGGCGGCGGTGCTGCTCTTCTGGGCGCGCCGCCACCCGACACTCGAGCACGTCTGAGGCTTCAACCGTTTGGAGGTGGGTCGTCCTCGGGCGGCACCGGCGTGGGCGCGGGCGAGAGGTACACGTCCCGGCCCTGCACGCGCGCCACTCCGTGGTAGCGCACCATGTAGTCCCGCCGGGCGGGCCATCCCTGCTCCAGCTCGAAGTGGGTCTCCCCCACGTTCGCCACCGTGCCGAGCTTCCGGCCTTCCAGGTCCCTGACCGTCATTCCTTCCTGGATGTCATCCGGGCTGATCATCATCGCCGTCCCTCAATCATGGTCGTTCCTCACGGATTTGCCCTCCCTCGTCACATACATGTCGTGTCTCCCCCTCGGAGAAAACACTCAGGGTCGCGCGCCTCGGCCTGTACTCGTCCCCTCCCATGAGGAGGGAGCAACGCCCGTCCACCCCGGTGGAGGAGGGGACGGGCAGCCAGAGGATGCAGTCACACTCTGTGTCTCCTCCTACCTTTCTCTCCGAGGTCTCATGACGCACGGGGGTGATGTCCATGGCGCAGGCGCAGGCCCAGAGGTTGGACGCGCTCCGGATCGACCGTTCGGCCCACCCCCGGCGGAGACATGGACGCCGGTGGTTGTTGTGGGGAGCGCTCGCCGTCGTGCTCGCCCTGGTGGTGGGGTCGCTGGTGGTGGGTCGAGCCCCCAGCGTGCGCGTGGCGGAGGTTCGTGAGGCCCGTCCCGGCGAGCAGCAGACCGAGCTCTCCGCCGCTGGTTTCGTCTCCTCGCGCCGGCGCTCCATCATCGCGCCCCAGGTGGCGGGCCGCCTGGTGGAGGTGGCGGTGGACGAGGGCGACGCGGTGAAGAAGGGGCAGGTGCTCGCCCGCCTGGATGACCGGGACGCACGTGTGACGGCCGCGCGGGCCCGTGCCGAGCTCCAGGCGGCCGAGCAGCGGCTCCTCGCCGCCCGGGCCACGGGGACGCGGGCACGGAGCGACCTGGCCCGGGCCGAGCGGCTGGCACAGGCGCAGGTCATCACCCGGGCGAGCCTGGAGGAATCGCAGGCCCTCGCCCAGGCTTCCTCCGCCGAGGAGATGGCCGCGAGTGCCCAGCTCACCGCCGCCCGGCGCGCGGTGGAGGCCGCGGAGCTGCAGCTGTCCCACACGGTGGTGCGGGCGCCCTTCCCGGGCACGGTGGTGCGCAAGCTGGCGGATGAGGGCGCGGTGCTCGCGCCCGCCGCGCTCGAGCAGGAGAACATCGGCGGCATCGTCGAGCTGGTGGACCTGGGGGCGCTCGAGGTGGAAGCCGAGGTCAGCGAGGAGCAGCTGCCGCGCATCGAGGTCGGGCAGCCCGCGCTCATCTTCCTGGATGCGTACCCGGACCGGACCTTCGCCGGGAAGGTGCGCTCGATACGCCCGGCCATCGACCGCTCCAAGGCCACCGCGGACGTGAACGTGGAGTTCGACGAGATACCCCCGGGCGTGCTGCCGGACATGGGCTCGCGGGTGGCCTTCCTGAAGGAGGAGCTGCCTCCGGAGGCGCTCACGAAGAAGGACGGGGCGCTGCGAGTCCCGGCCTCGGCGGTGGTGCCGAGCGAGGGGCAGTCCGTGGTGTGGGTGGTGCAGGACGGGCGGCTGAAGCGCCAGCCGGTGCAGGTGGGGGAGAAGGTGGGGGACGAGGTGGCGCTGGCGCAGGGGCCGAAGCCGGGGACGCAGGTGGTGGTGTCGCCCGACGAGCGGCTGCGCACGGGGCGCAAGGTGAAGGTGCTGACGGAGGGCGGATGAGCACCGTGCCGATGGAAGTGACGCCTCCCATCATCCGGCTCCGGGGGGTCTCCAAGTCCTACCGGCGCGGCGATCTCGTCGTGCCCGTGCTGGAGGGGGTGAACCTGGACATCGAGACGGGGGCCTTCGAGGCCTTCATGGGCCCGTCCGGCTCGGGCAAGTCCACGCTGCTCAACCTCATCTCCGGGTTGGACCGGCCCACCACGGGCGTGGTGGAGGTGGGCGGGCACGACCTGGCGCGCATGAGCGACAAGGAGCTGTCCGACTGGCGCGCGGGCCACGTGGGCTTCGTCTTCCAGATGTACAACCTGCTGCCCGTGCTCACGGCGGCGGAGAACGTGGAGCTGCCGCTGCTGCTCTCGCCGCTCTCTCGCTCGGAGCGCCGCGCGCACGTGGCCGCCGCGCTGGAGGTGGTGGGCCTGGGGCACCGGATGAACCACCGCCCGCCACAGCTGTCCGGAGGCGAGCAGCAGCGGGTGGCGATCGCCCGGGCCATCGTCACGGACCCGGACCTGCTCATCGCGGACGAGCCCACGGGAGACCTGGACCGCAAGTCGGCCGAGCAGGTGTTGGATCTCTTCGCGCTGCTGCACCACGAGCTGCACAAGACGCTGGTGATGGTGACGCATGATCCGCATGCCGCCGAGCGAGCGGACCTGGTGCGGCACCTGGAGAAGGGGCTGCTGCAATGACGTTCGGGCGGCTCGTCTGGAAGGACCTGCTGCGCAATCCGTTGCGCCTGGGCCTCACGGTGTTGGCGGGGGCGGTGGGGGTGATGGCCTTCATCTTCCTGCGCACGGTGGTGGACCTGTTCTACGTGGGAGCGACGGCGGCCCAGGCGGACCGGCTCTTCACCCGCAGCAAGGCGTCCATCACGGAGGATCTGCCGCTGTCCTATATGCCGCGCATCGCCGCGGTCCCGGGCGTGAGCGACATCACCTTCTATGGCTTCTTCGGCGGCAGGTACGGCGAGTCCCAGAAGGACTTCTTCGGCTCGGCCTTCGTGGATCCACCCTCCTTCATGAAGGTGTTCGACGAGGTGGCCGTGCCTCCAGAGCAGGTGGCGGCCTTCTCGGCGGATCCGTGTGGTGCGCTCATCGGAAAGGACCTGGCGGCTCGCTACGGCTGGAAGGTGGGGGAGCGGGTGACGCTCAAGGGCACCATCTACCCGGGCGACTGGACCTTCACCGTGCGCGGCATCTACGACGTGCGCAGCGGCGGCATGGATACCGCCACCTTCTTCTTCGGCTTCCGCTGCCTCAACGAGAAGATGCCGGAGAATCAAAGGGACAGGGTGGGGGCCTTCATGCTCCGGGTGGAGGACCCCTCGCGCTCGGCGCTGGTGTCCTCGACGGTGGACGCCATGTTCGCCAACAGCCCGTACCCCACGCGCACCGAGAGCGAGCGCGCCGCCACGCTGGGCTTCATCTCCATGCTGTCGGCCATCATCACCGCGGTGCAGGTGGTGTCCACCGTCATCCTGCTCATCATCCTGCTGGTCATCGGCAACACGCTGGCCATGAGCGTGCGCGAGCGCACGCGCGACCTGGCGACGCTGCGGGCCATGGGCTTCAAGAGCGGGCGGGTGGTGATGCTCGTCCTCTTCGAGTCGTTGGTCATCGGCCTGGCCTCGGCCGTGCTCGGGGTGCTCATCGCGCCGCCGCTCATCAACGTCTTCATCGCGGCCGTGGGATCGCAGATGGGGGGCGGCATTCCCAAGGACTTCATGCGCGAGAGCACGTTGCTGTTCGGAGCACTGGCGGCCCTGGGCGTGTCGCTGCTGGCCGGGGCCATCCCCGCGATGCGCGCCGTGCGCATCTCCGTGGCCGAGGGGCTGAGGAAGGTGGCCTGAGCGATGATTCCCCTCTACTACAACACGCGCAGCCTCTGGGCGCGGCGGCTGTCGACGGGGCTCACCGTGGTGGGCCTGGGGCTCGTCGTCTTCGTCTTCGCCGCGGTGCTGATGCTGGCCAACGGCATCGAGTCCGCGCTCGCCTCGGGCGGAGACCCGCGCAACGTCGTCCTCCTCAACGAGGGCTCCACCAGCGAGCTGATGAGCACCGTGGAGCGCGGCGCCCTGCGGGCCCTGGGCAGCGCCACGCAGGTGGCCTCCTCGGTGGAGGGGGACCCCCTGGTGGCCGGCGAGCTGGTGGTGCCGGTGCTGCTGCCCCGCCCGGATGGGAAGGAATCCAACGTCAATGCGCGAGGCATCGGCCCCCAGAGCTTCGCCATCCGGCCTGTCGTGCGGCTCATCGCGGGGCGGCCTCCGAGGGTGGGGACGAATGAGATCGCCCTGGGCGAGGCGCTGGTGGGGCGCTCGCCGGGCGCGAGGCTGGGAGGCGAGCTGCGCTTCGCCGAGCAGCGCTGGCCGGTGGTGGGCGTCTTCTCGGCCGGCGGCGGGGCCTACGAGTCCGAGCTCTGGGTGGACGTCAACCGGCTGGGCCCGGCCTTCGACCGGCCGGGGCTGAGCTCCATCGTCGTACGGACGGGCTCGGTGCAGGCCCGGGATGCCTTCATCCAGGCGGTGGATGGAGATCCGCGCTTCACGCTCGATGCGAAGCCGGAGCCCGAGTACTGGGCCGAGCAGGCCACGTGGCTGGCCACCTTCATCCGGGTGCTCGGGCTCTTCGTGTCCTTCATCTTCAGCGTGGGCGCGGTGCTGGGCGCGATGATCACCATGTACGCGCAGGTGTCGGCGCGGATCACCGAGCTGGGCATGCTGCGGGCGGTGGGCTACCGGCGCCGGAGTGTGCTCGCGAGCATCCTCATCGAGTCGGCGGTGCTGGGCGCGGCCGGAGGGGTGCTGGGCGCGCTGGGGGCGCTGGCCACGCGGTGGATGGAGATCCGCACCCTGAACTTCCAGACGTTCGCCGAGGTGCGGTTCGGCTTCACGCCGACACCAAGCATCGTGGTGGCGGCGCTCGTGTTCGGGACACTCATGGGCACACTGGGCGGGATGCTGCCCGCCCTGCGCGCCTCACGGCTGTCCATCCTGGATGCACTGAGAGCCTAGCTTCCCATCTCTTCCCTCTCCCTCTGGGAGAGGGTCAGGGTGAGGGTCTACACACGGTGACCCGGTGCTCTCTCTGGAGGCAAGACCCTCACCCCCGCCCCTCTCCCAGAGGGAGAGGGGAGACGACGACGGCTCAGCCCGGCTGGCAGACCTGGCGCAGGATGTCGAGCGACTCCAGCGCCTTGCCCGCTCCCATCACCACCGCGGACAGCGGATCCTCCGCCAGGAACACCGGCAGGCCCGTCTCCTCGCGCAGCAGCGTGTCCAGGTTCTTCAGCAGCGCTCCACCACCGGCCAGCACGATGCCCCGGTCCGCGATGTCTCCGGCCAGCTCCGGCGGCGTGCGCTCCAGCGTCAGCTTCACCGCCTCCACGATGCCGTTCACCGGCTCGCTCAGCGCGTCTCGCACCTCGTCGCTGCTCACCGTCAGCGTGCGCGGCACGCCCGCCACCAGGTCTCGACCCTTGATCTCCATGGTCATGACCTCCTCGGTGGGGTACGCCGTGCCGATGCCCATCTTGATGAGCTCCGCCGTGCGCTCGCCGATGAGCAGGTTGTACTTGCGCTTGACGTACTGGATGATCGCCTCGTCCAGCTTGTCGCCGCCGATTCGCACGCTCTTGGCGAACACGATGCCCGCCAGGCTGATGACCGCCACGTCGGACGTACCACCGCCGATGTCGACGATCATGTTGCCGCTCGGCTCGGTCACGGGCAGGCCGGCTCCAATGGCCGCGGCCATCGGCTGTTCAATCAAGTACACCTCGCGGGCACCGGCATTGGCGGCGGCTTCACGCACGGCGCGGCGCTCCACCTCGGTGATCCCCGAGGGGATTCCGATGACGATGCGCGGGCTCACCAGCGACTTGCGGTTGTGCGCCGTCTGGATGAAGTAGCGCAACATCGCCGCGGTGATCTCGAAGTCGGCGATGACGCCGTCCTTCATGGGGCGGATGGCCACGATGTTGCCCGGCGTACGGCCGAGCATCTCCTTGGCCTCCTTGCCCACGGCGAGCACCTTCTTGCCGCCCCGCGCGTCCTGCTGCACGGCGACGACGGAAGGCTCATTGGAGACGATGCCTTGACCGCGGATGTAGATGAGCGTGTTGGCCGTGCCCAGGTCGATGGCGAGGTCGCGCGAAAAGAGAGTGTGGAGCCAGTCGAACATACGGGGGCGGAAACTTTCGGTGGTGCGGCGTCATTTCCCTGCACTTTCAGGGAACGCGCGGCAACCTACTACGCGGGGCCTCCAGCAGGAAGAAAAGGCAACTGTCAAGGCCAGGGCCCGGCCGGAGAGCGTCCGGGCCTCGGGGCCCCCCGTCCTTCCCCTCCACGCGCCCTTCCTCCCTCTGACAGATGGTCCGGGGTGAGGGGTTTCCCCCACACTCCCGTGGCCTGCTCGGCTCCTCTCAGTGGAGCGGGTGGGGCTCGGTCTCCTCGGCCAGGAGGAAGGTGTCCGCCGCCTCCCCGGCCTCCTGCTCGATGGAGACGGGGCCGAGGTGGAAGGGCTCGGCCACCGCGCCGGTCTCCACCGCATGGCGGTACTCGGGCGTCTGGCGCAGGGCCTCGCTGGTGATGCGCAGGAGGGCCTCGCGCACGGGCTCGAAGAGCAGGCCCGCGGCGTACCAGAAGGGGGCGTAGTCCAGGCGGATGAGGCCCTTCACGCTCCAGCCCCGCTTCTCGTAGTCCCACGGGCAGCGGCCGAGCGCCTTGCGCAGCAGCCAACCCGTGGTGAACTCGGCGCCGAAGATGACGGCGGTGTAGGCGAGGGCACGCACCGGCCGGGGCAGGAAGCGCAGCCGGTCATGGAGCAGCTCCATCCCCAGCGCCGTGGCGCCGTAGATGGGGTGCATCCAGAGGTACGTCGTCGCCGTGGCGTTCCTGTCCCGGTCGAAGAGGGCCGCCCCCATGCCGGTGAAGCACACCTCCATCACCCAGCCAGTACACCCGTACAGCAGGAATCGCGGTAGCACTCTCGGAACCTAGGAACCGGATTCCGGAGGGGCACCTGGAACGGGAGGTCAGTGAGTTGCCAGGCGGACGAGCGGGCCCGCGAGGGGCCGGCCGGTGTCCGCCGCTGGACACCCCGAAGGGGCGCTCAGCGTTTGATGGCGTACTTGCCGATGGCGTAGAGGGCCCGGACGCCGTCCTTCCAGCCGATCTTCTTGCCCTCCTCGTAGGTGCGCCCGTGGTAGCTGATGGGCACCTCGAAGACGCGCCAGCCCCCGCGAGCCACCTTGGCGGTGATTTCCGGCTCGATGCCGAAGCGGTCCTCCTCGATGTCGACCGACCGGATGACCTCGGCGCGGAAGGCCTTGTAGCAGGTCTCCATGTCCGTGAGGTTCAGGTTGCTGGTCATGTTGGACAGCATGGTGAGGAAGTGGTTGAGCACCGAGTGCCAGAAGTAGAGGACGCGCCGGGGCGTGCCGGTGAAGCGGCTGCCGAAGACGACGTCCGCGTCGCCATCCATGATGGGCTGGATGACGCGGGGGATTTCACGCGGGTCGTACTCGAGGTCCGCGTCCTGGATGATGACGATGTCCCCGGAGGACTCGGAGAAGCCGCGGCGCAGGGCGGCGCCCTTCCCCTGGTTCTTCTCCTGGAAGAGGATGCGCAGCTCGTTGCGGTTCTTCGGGGTGCCGTCGAGGACGGACAGGCCCTTGTCGGCGAGCTGCTGGAGGAACTCGCGGCTCCCATCCCGGGAGCAGTCGTCCACGATGACGAGCTCCTTGGGGAAGTCCACCGCGGTCACGCGGCGGAGGATTTCGGCGAGGGTGGCAATCTCGTTGTAGACGGGGATGACGACCGAGACGAGCATGGCGGGTGGGGCTCTACCCGATTTCGGTGCCCCGCGCGACTCTTCGGTAGGGAGAGCCCCTGGAAACGGGGGCGCCCCTCCTACCAGTACCGGCGCTGCGGAGGGGGCGGAGGGGCCGGCGCGGGCACCGGCTCGAGCATGCCGCACCCCAGGAGGCGATCCACCGCCGTCTTGACCTCCTTCGAGGAGGCGCAGTCCTCCAGGCTGCGCGCCGCCTCCGAGATGGTCCTCTCCCCCATCCCGAACTCCACGAGGAAGAGTCCATCCTCGGAGGTGAGCCCTCGGGGGGTGCTCCAGGCCTCACGGGCCGCGTCGAACTGGGCGCGTCCCGCCCCGGCCCGCGCCTTCTCCACCATGAGGGTGTACGCCGACACGGCCTCGTTGCCCTTCGGGGAGAGCCGGAACTTCTGCGCCCGCCCGAAGCGGACCTTCTCCGCATTCTCGTCGCTCATCCTACCGCCTCCATGTCCTCTGGCCGTCCCATTCGCTCGAGCATCGCACGTGGCTCCCCAACGCCGCGCCCACGCTCTCATGTCTCCTCGACGAACCGCGAGAACGCCGGATGGTGCAGGTGGCACCTTCGTAACACGTTCGGACTCCGCGGCGGTCACGCGGTGGAACTTTATCGGTGAGCAGACGTTCGGAGGCTCCCCCACCAGCCGAGAGCCTCCGGCAGCGGGCTTCACGCCGCCCGGCGCAGCGCCTCCAGCAGCGCGTCCAGGTCTCCGTCCGTGGTGAGCGGGTTGATGATCGTGGTGCGCAGCCACACGCGCCCGCCGAGCGTCGTCTGCACCAGGTAGAAGTCCCCGCTCGTGACGAGCGACTCGCGCAAGCGCACCTGGAGCGCGTCCAGCTCCGAGGCGGGCACCCCCTGGGGCGTGTGCCGGAAGCAGACGATGTTGCAGTCCGGGGGCACGGCCAGCTCGAAGTCCCCGGCGGCCTGGAGGCGCTCGGCGAAGCGGCGCGACAGGTCGAAGGTGCTGGTGACGGAGTCCGCGAAGAGCTTCGTGCCCAGCACGCTCAGGCTCGCGTACAGCTTGAGCGCCATCATCTCCTTGGTGCACTCCAGCGTGCGCAGCCCCACGTCGCTCCACGGGCGCGTGTCCTGGCCCGTGAAGAGGTAGGAGGCCTCCTGTGCGAAGGCCTCGAAGGAGCGGTTGCCCTCGCGGAAGAGCACGGCGGTGGTGAGCGCCGGCATCATCATCAGCTTGTGCGCGTCCCACACCACCGAGTCCGCGCGCTCGATTCCCTTCACCTGGTGGCGGTACGTGGGGCTGAGCGCCGTCGAGGCTCCATGCGCTCCGTCCACGTGGAACCACAGGCCGTGTTTCTCGCAGAAGTCGGCCACGGCCTCGAGGGGATCGAACGCGCCCGTGGCGGTGGAGCCCGCGCTCGCCACCACGGCGATGGGGCGGCGGCCCGCGCGCTTCGCGGCGGCGAGCGTGTCCTCCAGGGTCTCTGGGCGCAGCCGGTAGCGCGCGTCCACGGGCACGGGCGTGACGCCCCCCGTGCCCCAGCCCATCACCTTGATGGAGCGCGAAATGCAGTAGTGGGCCGATTCGGGAACGAGCACCGTGAGCGGAGGCCCGGCCGTGGCGCCACCGTTCCACGCGTCGAAGCCCGCCTTCGCCTGGCGCGCGGCCAGCAGGGCGGTGAGGTTGCCGGCGGAGCCCCCCGAGGTGAGCACGCCTCGCGCGCCCTCGGGCAGGCCGAGCACCCCGGCCATCCACCGCAGCACGTTGTGCTCCATGGCCGTGGAGACGGGCCCCATCTCGTAGACGGCCATGCCGT
The DNA here is from genome assembly GCF_024623785.1 of Archangium lipolyticum. Lineage (NCBI taxonomy): Bacteria > Pseudomonadati > Myxococcota > Myxococcia > Myxococcales > Archangiaceae > Archangium > Archangium lipolyticum. Next base: position 430,977 of record NZ_JANKBZ010000006.1, on the reverse strand, counting down.
TGTTGAGGAGCGAGGAGGCCAGGTCGCAGAGCGCCGACAGCGGCAGGGGGGCCGACACCTGGTGGCCCACGTAGCGCGGGTGGTGCAGGTGGTGCGAGCCCTCGATGACCCGCGAGAGCAGGGCCGTGAGGTCGCCGGTGGGCTCCTCCGGGAAGTCCGCCGGGAAGCGCTCGACGTGGGTGGCGGGCGGGGCCCAGGGCAGCACCGGCCCCTCGCGCCGGAGGGTCCGCGCGAGATGGTCGGCGAGCTGGTCCACCAGCTGGTGCCCGAGCTGGCGGAAGTGCTCGGGGTCGTAGGCAGCGGTGAGGCGGGAAGAAGACATGGGGCCTGCATGGCCCCATGGCGCCCGGGCGTCAATGGGTTCGTGGCCCCTGGGACGGGGAGGGGGTCTCCTGCTTGCACCCTGGTCGCCACGCGTGGTTTCAGTCGCCATCCACACCGTGAAAGGAGGCCCTCCATGGCCGCCCGCATCACCATCACGTACTGCAATTCCTGAGGCTACAAGCCTCGGGCCGCCCGTGCGGCGGCCGTGCTGAAGAAGGAGCTGAACCTGGACGCGGATTTGAAACCCGGTCCCTCCGGCAGCTTCATCGTGGAAGTGGATGGTAGACCCGTGGTGAAGAAGGAATCGCTCGCCTTCCCCACCGAGCAGCAGATCGTCGAGGCCGTGTCCAAGGTCCTCGGCGGCCAGGCGCCTCCAGCCAGCTCCTGACCCCTGGCATGCGGGCGGCCGGGGGCTCGCTTCCCGGCGCCACGCTCCTCAGCCGCGGCCCATGGCCCCACCTTGTGCGAGTGGAGGTGAGGCCATGGGTGCAGCCTGGATGGAATCCCCCTTCGAGCGGCGCTCGATTCAGCACGCGATGAAGGTGCGCGATCAGGACGGGAAGGTGCTGGGGAAGGTGGCATGTATCGGGCAGACGGTCCTGTTCGTGCGCCGGCGCTTCTCCCGCCAGCTCTGGGCGGTGCCCCTGTCCCACGTGGAGCGGGTGACGGGACAGGGCGTGTACGTTTCGGGCCGAGAGCACGCGGCGGTGGAGCCGGTGGGAGACCGGCTTCGCACGGAGATCATCACGGCCGTCCACCCGTTGGCGGAGCCCGCGCGGACGCACGCATGAGGATGGTGCGCCGGGCGGGGTTTCGTGCTTGAAGGAGCGCCCATGTCCTCCATCGAGAGTCTTTCCCAGAGGGTGTCCGCGGCCTTCGCGGACCGGGCGAAGCTGAAGGAAGCGGAGTACGCCGCGGCGGTGCGCGAGACGCTGGCGCTGCTGGACGCGGGCGAGCTGCGGGTGGCCGAGAAGGGACCCGAGGGCTGGAAGGTGAACGCCTGGGTGAAGGAGGCCATCCTCCTGTTCTTCGCCATCTCCGACATGAAGGTGATGGAGGTGGAGCCCTTCGAGTTCTTCGACAAGATTCCGTTGAAGAAGGGGCTGGAGGGAGCGGGCGTGCGGGTGGTGCCGCCGGGCGTGGTGCGCTACGGGGCCTTCGTGGAGCGCGGGGCGGTGGTGATGCCCGGCTACGTGAACATCGGCGCGCGGGTGGGGGCGGGGACCATGGTGGACACCTGGGCCACGGTGGGCAGCTGCGCGCAGGTGGGGCGTGACGTGCACCTGTCCGGCGGCGTCGGACTGGGCGGGGTGCTCGAGCCACCCACCGCCTCGCCCGTCATCATCGAGGACCGGGCCTTCATCGGCAGCCGCTGCATCGTGGTGGAGGGCGTGGTGGTGGAGGAGGAGGCGGTGCTCGGCGCCAACGTGGTGCTCACGGCCTCCACGCCCATCATCGACGTCACCGGCCCCGAGGAGAAGGTCTACAAGGGCCGGGTGCCGGCGCGCAGCGTGGTGATTCCCGGCATGAAGGAGAAGCAGTTCCCCGCCGGCCGCTACATGGTGCCGTGCGCGCTCATCATCGGGCAGCGCAAGGAGAGCACGGACAAGAAGACGAGCCTCAACGCGGCCCTGCGCGACTTCGCCGTGCCGGTATAGGCCCCGTCGCAGGGCCCCCCTCTCAGGCCTCGCCCGCCCGCTGTGTTGCCCCGGGGTGAGGCCATGCACATGTCCAGAGGGGATGGGGCGAATCCCCGGACGGGCGGGAGGGGTGGCGCGAGCCCGTCCGGAGGCAGCCTCGGATGGACTCGCTTCAGGAAGACACGGACTTCGGCGACTCCTTGTTGGAGGAGATGGTGCATGCCGAGCCCTGGCTTCCCAGTCCCGTGCCCGGAGAGAAGCTGGGCGGCTCCAACGGCCGGCGCTTCGAGATTCAGCTCGCCCTGGGCCACGGCTCCATGGGCGAGGTGTTCCGGGCGTGGGACTCGGAGCTGCAACGCGAGGTGGCGCTCAAGTTCCTGGTGTCCCGCTCCGCGTCACTCGGGAGCCGGGCCACCGAGCTGCTCCAGCGCGAGGCCCGGGCCATCGCCCGGCTGAACCACGAGAACATCGTCCGCCTCTTCGACGTGTCCGAGTGGCGCGTCGAGCACGGGGGACAGCGGCTTCCCTTCCTGGTGATGGAGTACCTGGAGGGGCAGTCGCTGGCGGAGCTGTTGCACAAGGGCCGGCTGGAGCTGAAGCAGGCGATGGTGCTCATGGAGGGCGTAGCGGCCGGCCTGGCCCACGCCCACCGGAGACATCTCATCCACCGGGACTTGAAGCCCGCCAACGTCTTCCTCACCCGCGAGGGGACGGTGAAGCTCCTGGACTTTGGCCTGGCCCATCTGGTGGCCAGCGCCCTGCCCGTGCCGGAGATGTCCACTGCGGGCACCCCCCTGTACATGGCGCCGGAGCAATGGTTGGGCGGGCCCCAGGACGAGCGGACCGATGTGTGGGCCGCGGGGTTGCTGTTCTACGAGCTGCTGACCGGCGTGCGGCCCTTCCCCTCCCTGCGTGCCGAGGAGCTCCGCGCCCGGGTGACCTCGCCGGAGCCGTTGCCCTCGGTGCGCGCGCTCCGCCCCGAGTTGTCGCCGGAGGTGGAGCAGCTGCTCGCCTCGGCGCTGGCCAAGGATCCGGCCCGGCGCATCCCCTCGGGGCAGGAGCTGTTGGAGGAGCTCCGAGAGGTGAGCGAGCACCTCGGGCTGCACCGCGAGCAGGGGCAGAGCTCCCTTCCCCAGCGCCGGCAGGTGACGCTGGTGTGCTGTGTGTTGACCAGCCTTCCGGCGACGCTCGACCCCGAGGACCTCGGTGAGCTGGAGACCGCCTTCCACGAGAGCTGCGCGGAGCTGCTCCGCCAGCACGGTGGCTCGGTCACTCCCGCCATGGGCTCCCAGGTGCTGGCCTGCTTCGGCTACCCCCACGTCCAGGAGGAGGACTCCAAGCATGCCGTGCATGCGGCCATGCTCCTGACCCGCGAGCTCCCCCGGGTGCTCCAGCGCAAGCTGCCACGCCCGTTCACACGAGGGCTCTCCGTGGCGGCCGGCGTCCACACGGACACGGTGGCCCTGCACGAGAGCGCGGGCGTGCCCGTCCTGTCGGGAGAAGCCCCCGACGTGACCGCCTGGCTGGCCCGGCAGGCCCAACCCGGCACGGTGCTCCTCAGCGAGACCACCCGGGTCCTGGTGCGCACCACCTTCGAGCTGGAGCCGCTCGGGACCCGCGTCCCCACGGCGCCGCCGGGCCACCACCCGGTGCGGGTGTTCCAGGCGCTGAGCGAGCGCATGGCGGGCTCCCGCTTCGAGCGGACGCGCGAGACCTTCGGGCTGACCCCGCTGGTCGGGCGGGAGCGGGAGCTGCGAGAGGTGCTCGGCCTGTGGGAGCGGGTCCGGCGGGGATGGGGGGCCGCGCTCCTGCTCCGCGGGGAGGCCGGTCTGGGCAAGTCCCGCCTCATCCACGAGGTGCGCGTCCGGGTGGCTCCCGATGCGGACCGCCGCCTGAGTGCCCAGTGTGGCGCCTCGTTCTCCAGCAGCGCGCTGTACCCCATCATCGAGCTGCTCCAGCGCCTGCTCGAGGACGCCCGGACGGATGGCTCCTCGCCCCTCTCGCTTCGAGGTGTGGCGCAGCGGCTGCTCGCGCTCGGCGTCCCCGTCGAGAACCTGCAGGCGCTCGTCTCGCTCCTGTCCCTTCCTCCGGTGGAGACGCTGCCCTCCATCCAGCTCACGCCGGAGCGGCGGAAATCCCTGGTCTTCGAGGCCCTGGGCCTCCTGCTGCGGGGCCTGGCCCGCGAGCGCCCGGTGCTGGCCGTGGTGGAGGATCTGCACTGGGCGGACCCCTCCACCCTGGAGCTCCTGGCCTCGCTGCACGAGCCGGTGACGCAGTCCCGGGTGTTGCTGCTGCTCAGCTCCCGCCCCGAGTCGCGCGACACCACCCCCCGGTGGCCCGGCCTCCACGTCCTCTCGCTGGAGCGGCTGTCCGAGGCGCACACCCAGGCGCTGGTGCGGGAGATGGTCCGGGACCGGTCCCTGGCCTCGGACGTGGTGCGGCAGCTCGTGAAGAGGACGGAGGGCGTTCCGCTCTTCGCCGAGGAGCTGACGCGCATGATGTTGGAGCGGCAGGCCGCTGGAGATCCGTCCGCCACCATTCCCCTGAGCCTGCACGAGCTGCTCCTCGCCCGCCTGGATGCGCTGCCTCCACGGCAGAAGACGCTGGCGCAGCTCTGCTCCGTGATGGGACGGAGCTTCTCGAGTGCCCTGGTGGCCGCCCTCACCGAGCAGTCCGAGGCCGCGAGGCGCAGGGATCTGGAGGGACTGGTCGCCGCGGGCATCCTGGAGCAGGAGGGGCCGGACGTGGGGCCGACGGAGTACCGCTTCCGGCACGCCCTCATCCAGGACGCGGCCTGCCAGTCGCTGCTGCGTGGCACCCGGCGCGAGTACCACCAGCGCATCGCCGAGGTGCTGGAGGAGTCCTTCCCCGAGGTGGCGGAGTCGCATCCGGAGCTGCTGGCGCATCATTATACGGAGGCCGACCAACCGGCGCCGGCCATCGATTGGTGGGCTCGCGCCGGAGCGCTCGCCAGCCAGCGCTCGGCCAACCAGGAGGCGATCGAACACCTCACACGGGCGCTGGAGCTGCTGCGGGCCCTGCCGGACGCGGGCCAGCGTCAGGGCGAGGAGCTGCGGCTCCTGGTCGCGCTGGGCATTCCCCTGGTGCAGGCGCGGGGCTACCGCTCCCCCGAGGCGGAGGAGACCTTCGCGCGCGTGCGGGTGCTGCTCGATGCGGTGGGTGAGGAGCTGCCCCGGCTGGAGCTGTCCTACTGGTGGGTCTTCTCCTTCCGCATGGTGCGCGGTGAGCTGCCCCTGGCGCGGGAGCTGGCGGAGCGGCTGGTGGCCCTGGGCCAACGCCAGCACCTCCGGGAGCTGCTCGCCCTGGGGCATTGGATGGTGTGCATGGTGGCCTTCGCCCGTGGGGAGGGCCGCATCGCGCGGAAGCATGCGGAGCTCGCGCAGGAGTGCTCGAGCTTCACCTTGGAGGAGCACCGGGTGCTGGCACTCCGGCACTGGGTGGATCCGCGGGTGGCGGCGCTGGCCTCCGGCTCGGTCATCTACTCCTGGGTGGGCGAGCAGGAGCTGGCTCGCTCCTGGGCCCAGGAGGCGCTGGCGCTGGCTGGACGGATCGGTCACCTGCACACCTCCGCCTTCGCCCTCTACTCCGTGGCCATGGGCTCCCAGTTCCGGGGGGATGTCGCCAGTACCCTGGAGCTGGCGGAGCGGTGCCTGGCGCTCTCGGGCGAGCACGGCTTCCGCGTGTGGCGGGGCGGAGCGGCGCTCCTGCGCAGCTGGGCCCTGGCCGGGCTGGGATGGGCCCCGCAGGGACTGGCGCTCATGCGCCAGGGGATCGATCAGCTGCGCGCCTCCGGTATCCGGGCCAGCCAGGGCTACTACTTCGGCATGCTGGCGGAGATCCACCTGTTGCGGCGGCAACCCCAGCAGGCGCTGGAGGTGCTGGACCAGGTGATGGCCGAGCCTGACGAGGAGCGCTTCTACGTCTCGGCACTGTACCGGCTGCGGGGCGAGAGCCTGCGCAGGCTCGGCCGTGAGCAGGAGGCCGAGGCCAGCTTCCGGTCGGCGCTCGCGGTGGCCCGTGAGCAGGGGGCCCTCACCCTCGAGCGTCTCGCGAGGCAGCGGCGCGAGCCTTGAGGTGCGCTCCGCTCATCACGAAAGTTGCTTCACGGCTCCCTCTTTCGAGGGGGCGTGCTCCATGAGGTGAAGACCGCGTATGAATCCCCGAGCGACCAGGTTCCGTCTGTTCTTCCACGGCAAGTTGCTCGTGGCGTTCGTCCTGGTCCTCCTCCCGGTCCTGGGGCTGCTGATCGCCGGCTTCCTCTCCGACCTGCGAAGGACCCAGGCGTTCATCCTGGACGCCCAGGCGATGACGGCCCAGTCCGTCGCCGTGCAGGTCACCGAGGTCTTCGATGGCGCCATCGGGCTCGGCTGGGCCGTGGCGCAGGATCCCCTGATACGGTCCCTGGACCCCGGCGCGCTGGACTCGCACTTGAGGAAGCTGGTCGGGCGCAGCCCCCTCTACGAGTCCATCGGGGTCTACGACGCGCGGGGCATCCAGCGGGGTTGGGGAGGCCCGGCCGGCTTCGCCGAACCCGGACCCGACATCCACGACCGCACGTACTTCCAACAGGTGATGGCGAGCAATTCCCCCCTCATCTCCGACGTGCAGGAGTTGGAGCACACCCGGCGCGCGGGGTTGATCGCCAGCATTCCCATCCGTGACGCCAGAGAACGGCCCATCGGGGTCGTCACCATCCGGCTCAGGGCGGAGCAGCTCGCGGAGCGCTTCCTGAATGCCCGCTTCCAGCAGCGGCAGGTCCTCCTCCTGGTCGACCCCGGTGGCAGGCTGGCCTTCCACACCGGCGCCGCCTACCTCCCCTACCGGCAGAGTGGTTCCTACCTGGACTTCGCCGCCGTCCAGGAGGCGCTGAGAGGTCTCCCGAGCCGGCTGGCCCGGTTCCAGAGCCCCTTCCTGGGAGACGAGCACCTGGGGGCCTTCACCCCGGTCCCCCGGTATCCCTGGGCCGTGGGGGTGTCGGTCGAGCGCGACCTGGCCCTGGCCCCCATCTACGCGCAGATGCGCCTGAAGCTCGGCGTCTTCGGGGGCATCCTCGTGCTGAGCCTCCTGCTGGCCCTGGGGCTGACCCGCTTCTATGCCCGCCCGGTGCGGCAACTCCGGGCGGCCGCCCTGGCGCTGGGACGGGGCGATCGGGAGGCCCGTGTGAACATCCATACGGGAGATGAGATGGAGGAGCTGGGCAAGGCCTTCAACACCATGGCGGCCGAGGTCGCGCGGCGCGAGGCGGAGGTGAACGCCCTGCACAAGGAGGCCGAGCATCAGGCCCTGGAGCTCGCGGCCATCATCAACAGCGTGCCGGATGCCATCTTCCTCGCCAGCCCGGAGGGGCGGCTGATCGGCACCAATCCCGCGGGCGCGCGTCTGGTGGGGCTGAAGGGCCTGGCCGCGTTCACCGACATGCCCTTGTCCGAGAGCCTCCTGCTCTACGACCTCCGGCACCCGGATGGACGCCCGCTGGCGCAGAATGAGACACCGCTCGCCCGTGCGTTGAAGGGCGAGACCTTCACCGACGTGGAGATGCTCCTGCGCAGCCTGGATGGGAGGGAGCTCCTGCTCAGCGTCAACGGCGCCCCCGTCCGGGATGCGTCCGGGCAGATCATCCTCGGGGAGATCGTCCTCCGGGACATCACCCGGCGCCGGCAGGAGGAGGAGGCCCTGCGCAGGAGCGAGGAGAGCCTCGCCCAGGCGCAGCGCATCGCGCACCTGGGCAACTGGGATTGGGACCTGGCGAGCAATCAGTTCCGTGTCTCGGAGGAGGTCCGCCGCATCCTGGGCCTGTCTCCCCAGTCCCGCGCGCTCTCCTACGAGACGCTCCTCTCCCTCGTCCCGCCCGAGGAGCGGCAGGGAATCGAGAAGGCGATGGAGGCGGCCCGGGAGAAGCTGGAGCCCTTCCGCCTGGACCATCGCATCCTCCGCCGGGACGGCACGGAGCGCATCGTCCACCAGGAGGTGGAGGTGCTCCAGGAGGAGCACGGCCACCCGGTGCGCATCGTGGGGACGGTGCAGGACATCACCGAGCACAAGCGGGTGGAGGACGAGCTGGCGCGGCTGCTCGACCAGGAGCTGGCGCTGGCCCGGGTAGGCCAGGCGCTGGTGAGCGAGGTGGAGCTCGAGCGCATCGCCCAAGTGGTCATCGAGCAGAGCCTTCACAGCCTGCGCGCCGATATCGTCGGGCTCTGGCTGGCCGAGCCGGAGCGCCGGGAGCTCACCCTGCTCGCCGCGCACCAGCTTCCCAAGGATGAGAGCCTGGGGCACCTCTCCTTCGATGCCCCCGTGCTCACGGCGCAAGCGGCCCGGACGGAGCTCGTCCAGGTCGTCGAGGACATCCAGGCGGAAGGGCGGCAGGGCGCCTCGTGCATCTGGGCGGAAGAGGGAGTGCGCGGAGTGGCGGCGTTTCCGCTGCGCTCGCGCGGGCGCCTGGTGGGGGTGATGACCTATGGCACCTACGCCCCCCGCGCCTTCTCCTCACGCGAGCTGGAGTTCCACTCCACGCTGGGCCAGTTGTTCGCCGTGGCCATCGACAAGGCCTGCCTGTTCCAGCAGGTGCGCGAGGCGCTGCGGCTGCGCGAGGAGTTCATGGCGGCCGCGGCCCACGAGCTGAAGACCCCCGTCACCGCCATCCAGACCTGGGCGGAGGTGTTGCTGGAGAAGGAGGCACCCACTCCACGCCAGCAGAAGGGGCTCACCGCCATCGCACGCAACACCCGGCGGATCACCCGGCTGGTGGAGCACCTGTTCGCGGCCGTGAAGATGGCTCCCGGTGTGCCGAAGCTGAAGCGCCAGCCGTTCGATCTCCTCGCCCTGATTCAAGAGCGGGTGGAGAAGGCCGAGGGCACCACGGAGAGCCCGATTCATGTCGAGGCCCCGGGCCCGCTCATCGTCGATGGCGACGGCTATCTGCTGGGCGAGGTGCTGTCCCACCTGCTGGAGAACGCCACGCGGTACTCGCAGTCCGGTGCGGCCATCGAGCTCGAGGCCCGGAGTCAGGGAGGCGAGGCCGTGGTCTCCGTGCACGACCAGGGCCCGGGCATTCCGCCGGAGCGCCAGCCCCATGTCTTCGAGCCCCTCTACGAGCCGCTGCCACCCGGGGCGCCGGGCTACACGGGGGTGGCGGGGCTCGGGCTGTACCTGAGCCGGCAGATCATCGAGGCACATGGGGGACACATCTGGCTGACGAGCTCTCCGGGGAAGGGCTCGACGTTCTCCTTCAGCGTCCCCCTGGCGGAGGCTTCGGCCGAGGCGCACCTTTCCTCGTCCGGTTCCGAGCGGGAGCTCCTCCTTCAGGGATGAGGGGAGGAAGGAGGGTATGGTGCCCGCCGTGAGCTCATTCAACTGGCGTTCGGAGAGCGACGAGCCCGCTCCGTCGAAACTCTCTCCTGTCGATGACCGCCTCACGGCGGACGCGGCGCTGCGGCGGGTCCGGCGCGGCGAGCACCTGCTGTACACCGGCGATTTCCACAACGCGAAGCAGCTCCTCGGGGCCATGGGGCGCCGCCTCCCCGAGCCCCCCTCGGCGCGCTCGCCCCTGGAGGCCTTCCGGGCGGAGCGCCGCGCGCGTCAGCTCGAGCACGAGACGCTCTCGCGCATCGTGGTGGCCCTGGACCGCTCCTACCGGCTCGAGCTCAAGCGCGCTCCCGACGTCGCCGAGGCCTGCCGCTGGGTGTGGGGCGAGCCCGAGGCCGACACCACGGTGGTCTCCTTGAAGACGCTGCTCGGCATGCTCGGCGCGGCGGAGTGGCGCCGCAAGGGCCTTGCGGTGCCCGGCCTCGAGGGGAAGATCCACCCGCACTACGGCGTCTACCTGCCCACGCGCACCGACTACGTCGAGCTGCTCCTCTCCGTCACCGAGGTGAAGGGAAAGAAGGTGTTCGACGTGGGCACGGGGACCGGCGTGCTCTCGTTCCTGCTCCTGCAGCGCGGAGCGGCCTCCGTCGTCGCGACCGACTGTGACTCGCGCGCCGTGGCCTGTGCCCGGGAGAACGCCGAGCGGCTCGGTCTCTCCAAGCGCTTCGAGGTCATGGAGGGCGACCTCTTCCCGCCCGGCAAGGCCGACCTCGTGGTGAGCAATCCCCCGTGGATCCCCGAGCCGCCGAAGAACCGGGTGGACCGCGCGGTGTTCGACGAGGATGACCGCTTCCTTCGTGGTTTCCTGGAAGGACTGACCGGGCACCTCAACCCGGGCGGGGAGGGACTGCTGCTGCTCTCCGACCTGGCGGTGCTGCTCGGGCTGCGCTCCGCCGGGTGGCTCGACGAGCAGCTCGCGCGCAACGGGCTCGTCGTGAAGTGGAAGCGGTCGACGCCGGCGCGCCACTCGAAGGCGAAGGACCGGTCCGACCCCCTCCACGCGGCGCGCTCCCGCGAGGTCACCACTCTCTACGGACTCGGTCCCTCGCGGCCGTAAGTCTTACCGATTTCTGTACGGGTGCCACCCCCAGGGGTTCGCCAAAGTCTCGAAATTACAAGCGTTTGACCCCCGGAGCCTGTTGGCACGTTGGATGCTCCATGGCTTCCACGAGAAGTCGGTCGGGCAGGACGGTTGAGGCGGTCGGGGCAGGGCGGGGCGGTTGGGGTCGGGTGGTTGGGGTTGGGTTGGGGTTGGGCGGGTAGGTCGGGGTTGGCGGGTTGGGGTTGGGTAGGGCGGGGCGGTCGGGGGGGTTGGGTAGGGACCGAAGGGTTGGGAGTTTTCTGGGCGGGTTGGTGGGGGTGGGTTGAGCAGGGGCTGTGGGTAGGGAGTCTTCGGGGGTAGTGAGGGGAAGTTCGTCGGGGGGGAGTCGCCGGGGGGCGGCTCCTCCCCGATTGTTTTTCGGGGCCTGGGAAGACGGACCTCTCGCACCGAGCGGGCGGACTGGACGGAACCCCGTTCTCTCTGGGAGAGGGGAGCCGGAGTTTCTGGGAGCAGACCCATGACCGACCTCGCCACGCGTCTCGCGCAGTCCACCCTGGCCCTGTGCCGCATCCCCAGTCCCATTGGAGAGGAGCGGCTCATCGCCGACCACGTGGAGCGCTGGGCGCGGGCGCACTTCCCGCAGCGCGAGGTGTTCCGTCAGGGGCACTCGCTGGTGCTGGGGAGCCTGCAGGACCCGAGGCCCACGGTGGCGCTGGTGGGGCACCTGGACACGGTGCCGGCGCACCCGAACGACCTGGAGCCGCGAATCGAAGGCGAGCGGGTCTTCGGCCTGGGGTCGTCGGACATGAAGGGCGGGCTGGCGGTGATGATGGCGTTGGCGGAGGACCTGCCGCGCGAGCAACTACCGGTGAACCTGGTGGTGGTGCTCTACGAGCGGGAGGAGGGTCCGTACCTGGAGAGCGGGCTGGGGCCGCTGTTCGACACGAGGCCGGAGCTGAAGCGGGTGAAGTTCGGCATCGCGATGGAGCCGACGGACGGGGTGGTGCAGGTGGGGTGCGTGGGGAGCCTGCACGTGACGCTGCGGTTCAAGGGGCGGAGCGCGCACTCGGCGAGGCCATGGCAGGGGGAGAACGCCATCCACAAGGCGGGGCCGTTGTTGGCGCGGCTGCTGGCGATGCCGAGGCGCGAGGTGCAGTACGGGGAGTTCGCCTTCTACGAGGTGATGAACATCACGAAGGCGTCGGGAGGGCGTGCGCGCAACGTGATACCGGAGGGGTTCGAGCTGAACCTGAACTACCGGTTCGCGCCGGGGAAGACGGTGGAGCAGGCGCAGCGGGACGTGCGGGAGCTGGTGGGGGACGCGGCGGAGCTGGAGTTCACGGACCTGGCGCCGAGCGGGCGTGTGTGCGCGGACAACCCGCTGTTCCAGGAGCTGATGAAGCTGACGGGGCTGCCAGCGGCGTCGAAGCAGGCGTGGACGGACGTGGCGCGCTTCTCGGAGCTCGGAGTGGACGCGGTGAACTTCGGGCCAGGGGAGACGGCGCAGGCGCACCAGGCGAACGAGAGCGCACCGATTCCGGCGCTGGCGGTGGCGTACGAGAAGCTGGCGACGTTCCTCAAGGGAGCACGGTGAACCCGTGTGTGCTCCCTCTCCCTCTGGGAGAGGGCTGGGGTGAGGGTCTTCCGCCCCGTCTCGTTCCACCACGGAGACACCCCGAGCCCGCGCCACCGTGCAAGAATGAGCGGCATCCGGGTGTTGAGAGACTCAGATGAACTCGCAGCTGCTCTTCCAGGAGTCCGCGTCGTTCCGGCGCATGGTGGTGCTGATGGTGCTGATCGCCATCCTGCTCTTCCACTGGGAGCCGGACGCTCGTCTGCTCAGCGCGCCAGCGCAGCGGCGGGAGTCCGACGGGTCCCTGCCCGAGGACGGGAGTGAGGTAGGAACCCAGGCCGCGAGGCCGCTGCACTCGGCGCACCTGGAGGCATTTCCCCGTCGACTGCCCGGTCCGCGCCAGTCGGCGAGGCGTCGTCCGGGCCGGCGAGGCTGAGCCGGACAAGAGTTCTCACCGTGAGGGCACGGGAGCCTTCCGCTGGCGCGCGGTGAGGGCCAGGAGCACGCCACACAGCAAGGCACTGCCCGCGCCCACCAGCCGCGGCGTCAGCGCCTCACCGAGCAGCAGCACGCCGCCCGCCGCCGCCACCACCGGCACCGCGAGCTGTACCACCGCCGCTCGCAGCGCCGTCAGGTGCGGCAGCGCCGCGTACCACAGGCTGTAGCCCACGCCCGACGCCAGCGCGCCCGAGGCCACCGCGAGCCCCACGCCCGCCGGAGTCGCCCGCGGCGCTCCCTGGACGAGCAGCGCCAACGCGGAGAGCCCCAGCGTCATCGGCACGGAGCGCAGGAAGTTGTCCGCCGTGGCCGCCAGTGGATCCGCGTTGCCTCGGCCTCGCAGCGAGTACACGCCCCACGCCACGCCCGCTCCCGCCATCAGCGTGGCCCCGAGCGCGTCCGGCGCCGTGGCTCCCGGCAGCCGCAGCACCAGCAGCCCTCCGAGCGCCATCGCCAGCCCCACCCACTCGAGCACCCGCGGGCGCTCGCCCCGGAACAGGCCCACGCCCAGCATCGTCGCCTGCACGCATCCGAAGAGGAGCAGCGCGCCCACTCCCGCCGGGATTCGCACGTACGCCAGCGAGAAGCCCGCCGCGTAGGTGAATAGCGCCAGCGCCGAGCCCCATGAGCCCCGGCGTTCGCTGCCGCCTCGTGCTCGCAGGAGCAGCCAGAGCACCAGCGCTCCTGAGATGAGCCGGATGCTGGTGAAGCTCGCCGCGTCGATCCGCCAGGCTCCGTTCTCCAGGGCGGCCCGGCACAGCAGCGAGTTGGCCGCGAATCCGATCAGGGCCAGGACGGTGAGGAGCGCGGTCTTCAACACGGGGGCAACCTGGGGGCTCTTATACCCTCACCCCGACCCTCTCCCAGAGGGAGAGGGAGGAGTTGGGGACGGGGACATTAACGCCAGAAGCCCACCGAAATACCGAAGTTCGAGTAACGCCTCGAGGCATCGAAGGAGGCTGTCAGCGCCCAGTCCTCCAGGTAGCGGAACAGGAACAGCTCGAAGCCTCCCGTCAGGTGCGGTCTCGGCAGGTGGTCCGCGAAGGGCGAGGGTTCCACGAACACCCCCAGCCTCGTGCGCAGCCGCCCAGGCCAGGTCTCGTGCTCTACCCCCAGCCTCGGTTGCAGCATCCCCGACGCCCCCACCTTCACCGGATCCGTCAGGGCCGTGAAGGAGTGGATCGACACCGCGTTCTCCGCCGGAGAGATGAAGTCCGCCTGCGCGCTGAGCAGCCACCGGCCCGCCAGCCCTCCCTCGTCCTCCGGCGGCACCTCCGCGAAGTGCTCCCCCTCCAGCATCTGTCTGCGCGCCGCGGGCGAGAGCCGGTTGTAGTGCTCGGCCCCCTCTCCCAGCCGCCAGCTCACTCCCAGCGACAGCACCGCCGGTGACACCACCGCCGAGTACAGCTGCCGGCCCGCGATGAAGGGCACCTGTCCCACGTCCCGCCGCCACTGCCCCACCACCTCCGGCCTCACCGACACCCCCAACCGGTACGGCCTGCCCTGCGGCCGGTAGAGCATGTCCAGCGCGATGCCCGTGTTCCCGTACCGCCAGTCCCCCTCCGGTTTGTGGCTGAGGACCGCCTGCGCGCTGTAGATGCCGAAGCCGAGGATGAAGTCGTCCCGCCCCAGCGCCAGCGCCCCCGCCAGCGCCGTCTGGATGAGAGACACGCGGATGAGGTCGCTCCGGTCGCAGTGGACGGTGTTGCAGTAGCCCACCTGGTAGCTGCGCAGTGAGAAGCCCATGCCGAAGTTGCGGTACTGCAGCAGCACCGCGCCCAGCAGCTGGAGCGTGGTGGGCGCGTCGTCGGCGAAGCCGTCGTTGTCCAGGTCCTTGCCCTTGGCCTTGGCCAGCGGCAGGTCCATCCAGGACAGCGTCACGCCCACGTCCCAGTCCCGGTCCAGCTGCGGCGAGCGGTGGGCGAGCGCGGCCAGGTTGTTGGTGAAGCCCGCCACGCCCTCGGCGATGCCCACGTAGGCACCGCCCATCGCCACCACCCGCGACGAGCCCATCAGCACGCCGGAGTTGAGGTACAGCCGCTCCGGCCGCGTGGCCTCGGGGACCTCGTCCTGCGCCCACGCCGCCGGAGCCGCCAGCAGCACCACCCAGAGAAAGAGGACGGCTCGCATCAGCCCTGCTTCACCACCTGGGTGAACAGCGTGTCCGACTCGGCCGCCAGCTTCGTGTCCCGCCACGTCAGGCCGCCCGCGTCGTGCGTCACCAGCGCCAGCGTCACCTTGCGCCACCGGATGTCGATGTCCGGGTGGTGGTCCGCGGCCTCGGCCGCCTTCGCCACCCGGCTCACGAACTCGATGCCCGCCAGGAAGCTCGGCGCTTCATACGTACGGCGGAGCATCCCGCCCTCGTGCTTCCACTCGGGGTGCTCGGTGAGGAACTGCTTCAGGGCCTCGGGGGCCAGCTGCGTCTTGTCGTAGGCCATGGGCGCTTTCTCCTATCGTGAATCGGGGGAGGCTGTCTCAGGCGCGCTCCACCGCGCGCCGCCACTTCGTCAGGTGCCGCTCACGCACCTCCGCCTTCATCTTCGGCTTGAAGACCTTGCCCACCTTCCAGGCGCGGCGGATGGCGTCCGTGCCGCTCCACACCCCCGCTCCCAGGCCCGCCAGGAAGGCCGCTCCCAGGCTGGTCGTCTGCAGGTTCTGCGGGCGCACCACCTCGGTGCCGAGCATGTCCGCCTGGAACTGCATCATCAGGTTGTTGGCCGAGGCGCCTCCGTCCACCTTGAAGGCCGGAATCTCCCGGCCGGTGTCGCGCCGCATGGCATCGGCCAGGTCGTTGATCTGCATCGCCACGCCCTCCAGCGCCGCGCGCGCCAGGTGGGCCACCGTGGTGGAGCGGTCGATGCCGGCGAAGAGGCCGCGCGCCTCGGGACGCCAGTGCGGAGCCCCGAGCCCCGCGAGCGCCGGGACGAACACCACGTCCCCGCTCTCCTTCACACTGGCGGCCAGCGGCTCCACGTCCCCGGCCTTCTTGATGACCTTCAGCCCGTCGCGCAGCCACTGCACCGCGGCGCCGGCGATGAAGGAGCTGCCCTCCAGCGCGTACGCCGTCTTGTCCCCGATGCGCCAGGCCACCGTGGTGAGCAGCCCCGCGCTCGAGTACACGGGGGCCTCGCCCGTGTTCATCAGCAGGAAGGCGCCGGTGCCGTAGGTGCACTTGGCCTCTCCAGGGCTGAAGCACGCCTGCCCGAAGAGGGCCGACTGCTGGTCTCCCGCCATGCCGCTGATGGGGATGCCGTCCGGCAGGCCGCGCATGCCCTTCGTGGTGCCATACACCTCGGCCGAGCCGCGAATCTCCGGCAGGCACGCGGACGGCACCTTGAAGAGGGACAGCATGGCCTCGTCCCACTTGAGCAGGGACACGTCCATGAGCAGGGTGCGGCTGGCGTTGGACACGTCGGTGACGTGCGTCTGGCCCCCGGTCATCTTGTAGACGAGCCAGGTGTCGATGGTGCCGAAGCACGCATCCCCCTTCTCGGCGCGCTTCCGGGCCCCCTTCACGTGCTCCATCATCCAGCTCAGCTTGGTGCCCGAGAAGTACGGGTCCAACACCAGGCCCGTCGTCTTGCGCACCCGGGCCTCCTCGCCCTGCTCGCGCAGCTTCGCGCAGTGCTCCGAGGTGCGCCGGTCCTGCCACACGATGGCATGGGCCAGGGGCTTGCCCCCGTCGCGCAGCCACAGGCCCGTCGTCTCGCGCTGGTTGGTGATGCCCACCGCGGAGATGTCCTTGCCCGCCAGCCCCGCGTTCTTCAGGGCCTGGCGGACGCAGTACTCGACGCTGGCCCAGATCTCCTCCAGGTCATGCTCCACCCAGGAGGGCTTGGGGAAGTACTGGGTGAACTCGCGGTAGCCGCTGCCCACCACCCGGAGCTTGTCGTCCAGGATGGAGACGTGCGTCCCGGTGGTGCCCTGGTCCACTGCCAGCACGTACTTCGCCTTCGCCATGAGATGGAGCCTCCTGCGGCTGCCTGCGTGGTGTCCGGGCGAACCATAACCGAGCCAGGGCTCTTGGCACGCGCCGCGTACACGCCTACCCTTGCGCGCCATGCCATCCGTGAGGGAATTGCGAGCGCTGGTACAGACGGACGTGAAGACGTTCCAGGACCAGCATGGCCCGGTGGCGCTCATCCAGCAGCCACCCGCGCCCGTCTTCCAGCGGGTGGCCCAGCAGATGGGCGAGGCGCGCACGGTGTTCATGGCGCACCGCTCCCGGCTGGCGGACCGGCTGATGGCGATGCTGCAGGGCTTCGAGCACCTGCAGGTCCTCTTCCTCAAGCCGAAGATGGACGGTGAGGTGTTCGCCGTGGGGCGGCTGGAGACGAGCTCCCTGGTGGTGCACGACCCGTCCGTCTCCAAGTTCCACGCCTTCATCCGCTGGAGCGCGGGGGACGGCAGCTGCTACGTGCGTGACGCGGGCTCGATGAACGGCACGTTCGTCAACGCCATCGCCCTGGGAGACCAGGAGCAGCAGCTGTTCGACGGGGACGGGCTGGCCTTCGGCGACGCGCAGTTCCTCTACGTGCGCACCGAGACGCTGCACGCGCACCTGTGCGCCGCCATCCCCTCCGTGGCCCGCTGAACCGTCCACTGTTGGGCGTCTCGATGCCCCGGGGTCTCCCTCCGGACGTGCCAGCGGCCAACAGTGCCTAACTTGCTTCCCGTCCCGGGCGTGAGGGTGCATCCGGGGAGGGGAGGCAGGGGATGAAGGGCTTCATCTTCGAGGAGTTGAACGGCGGGGCGAGCTGCCGCACCTACCTCATCGTCAGCCCGCGGACACGCGAGGCGCTCATCGTGGACCCGGTGCTGGAGCTGTTGCCGGGCTACATGCAGCGGTTGGCGAAGGACCAGCTCCGGCTGAAGCTGGTGGTGGACACCCATACGCACGCGGACCACCTGTCCGGGTGCCGCGAGCTGGCGCGGATGACGGGCGCCGTCATCGCCGGGGCTCCCGAGGGCTCGGTGCACCGGGTGCTGAGCGACGGGGAGGTGCTGGAGGTGGGGGAGGTGCGCCTCACCGTCTGGGAGTCCCCGGGGCACACGTCGGACGGCCTGGTGCTGGTGATGGAGGACCGGGTGCTCAGCGGCGACACGCTGCTCATCGGCGCCACGGGCCGCACGGACCTGCCCACCGGTGACGCCGAGGCCGAGTACCGCAGCCTCCAGCGGCTGCTGTCACTGCCGGAGGACACGCTCGTGTACCCCGCCCACGACTACGGCGGGCGCACGTTCAGCACCATCGGCCACGAGCGCCTCACCAACCCGCGTCTGCGCCTGGACCACGACGCGTTCATCCAGTTGATGACGTCCCCGCGCAACGAGAAGCCCGCGCGGCTGGCCGAGGCGCTCGCCTACAACACGCGCCCGCTCGACGCGCACGACGCGCCGGCCGAGCAGTCATTCATGCTGTAGGTGGAGGGCGGGGACTCGGGCCCGGTGCGTCAGGCCACCTTGGTGGCGCGCTTGAGGCGCTGGCGGGAGATGGCGGCACGCGCCTCGTTCTCGTCGTGGACGAACTCCAGGTCGAACGAGGGTTTGCCCGTGAAATACATCATCAGCGCGAGCCCCTTGGCGGCGGCCTTGGCCACGAAGTTGGCGCCGATGTACGCGACCCCCAGGTACCACTCCTGGCGGATGTTCTTGGAGGCGTAGCCCCGGGCCTCGGAGGGGATGGTGCCAATCTCCGCAAGGTCGGTGATGAGATAGAACGGCTTCTTCTCGGCCAGCTCGCGGCAGATCTCGACGAGCTGTTTGACCTCCTCGAGACCGATGTCACCCGTGATCTTGATGAACAGGGTGTCGGGTTGCTCGAAGCGGATGTAGTGGGTGCCGATGGACCATTCGCGGGGAGCCGTCATGGGGAGCCTCGTGACTGCCGGTGTATCTCAGTCCGTGGCCATCCGGTAGGTGGTACCCGGAAGGCGTGACGGGAGCGGTCATGTCGGGGCCCGGCCGGACGAGCCCGTTGCAGGCGATCAGGCGACCCGGGCGCGGCGGTGAGCACGCTCGCGGGCCAGGAGCTCGCGCGCCTCCTCCTCCGAGCCGACGAAGTGCAGATCGAAGGTGAGCCGGCCCGTGAGGTAGTGGACGAAGGCGAGGCTCTTGGCCGCGGCCTTCTGCACGAAGCCCGCGCCGATGTAGACGGAGCCGAGGAACCAGGCGGGATTGACGTTCCGGGAGACGTAGTTGCGCGCCTCGGAGTCGACGGTGGTAGCCCCCCGGAGGTCCGTCACCACGAAGATGGGGCGGTGGTTGCCCAGCTCCCCATAGATTTCGGACAGACAGACTGCATCCTGGAACGTGGTCTCACCGTCGATCCTCACCCAGAGGATGTCCGGTTGCTCGAAGTAGGCGGAATGCGTCCCGAGCTTCCATTCGCGGCGGATGGCCATGTGACCCCCCCATGACGTTTGCCGCGCATCCTACGCGTGTAATTGTAGAAGAATAGCGGGAGTGCAAGGGTTTTGTCGCTTCTGTCCAGTCTTTCAACGCTCTCGCGGCGGCGTGTCTCCATAACCCGTCAATTCGACGTAGCCGCGGCCCTCGAGGGGCTGGCCCTCGTGCGTGCCCGAGAGGCGGACGGAGCCCTCCCAGTAGCGAACACTCACCGGCAGCTCCTGGTCGGCCAGGGCGGGGGTGATGTTCAATTCCAGACGTTGTGAGGGAATGGAGAGACGCCAACGCGCCGGGTACACCGTGCCGCCGCGAGGGCTCTTCCAGGTGTCCAACACCTCCAGCCGCACGTCGTCGCGAGAGAGCCGCACGGGCTCGCCCCGGGCGGGGACGAGCATGCCCGCGCTGAACGGGTCCACCGAGCCGTCCTTCTGACGGAGCTGGTAGTACATGAGCTCGCCGCCGTCCGAGAGCTGGAGCGCGAACCAGTCCCAGCCCACCTGGTTCTCGCCGAGCGGGCGGGTGCTCCACTCGCGGTCCATCCAGCTCTGGCCCGTCACCTCGTGGACACGGCCGTCCACCATCACCTGCCCGCGCGAGGGCATCCGGGTGAGCGAGTAGTAATAGGAGGCGTTGCCCGGTGCGGCTCCCTTCCGGGCGAGGCCCCGGTCACCCTGGAGCACCGGGGGCTTGCCTTCCTCCAGCACGAGCGACAGCGACACCCCGTCTCCCTGGGCGGTGAGCTTCATCGGCAGGGCGCCGCCCGCGAGGGCCTCCGCGCTCCAGTCCTCCAACCACACGCGGAAGGGCTCGGTCCGCGCGCCCGCGAGTCCCAGCGCGTCGCGGGTGAAGCGCTCGGTGGCGTGGAAGCGCCCGCCGCTGATGTCCGAGAGCGCCAGGTGTCCCATGTAGACGTGCCGCGTGCCCCACGCGGACTCGCGCGGCGCGTCCTCGGGGGCCAGCGCGCTGCGGAAGAGGGTGAGCTGGTAGCCGAAGTCGTGCCCGTCCGCCGTGGAGAGGTTGCCCGTCCAGTACCACCACTCGGTGCGGAAGCCGGGGTGTGGACCATGGTCCTCGGGGAAGTGGAACTCCCGGGGCTCGAGGGCGCGCGTGTAACCGGCCTCGCCGCCCGCTCCACCTCCGAGTGCCTCCGCCACCTTCAGCGTCGGCGCGCCGCTCGGGGCCGGTGCCGCATCCCGCGTCACCCAGACCGCTCCCGCCCCGAGCCCCACGAGCACCACCGCCACGCCGATGACGAGTCCGCGTCCGCGCATCGTCCTCACTCCTCCCTCAGCGCGTTCGCGGGGTTGGCGCGCGACATCTTCCAGGACGGGTAGAGGCCCGCGAGCGCCGCGGCCAGCAGGGCCAGCACCAGCGCCTGTACGAGCACGCCGGGCACCACCAGCAGTTGCAGCGTCCACCCGAAGGAGCGCTGGTTGATGACGTGGACGAGCACGTACGCGAGCGCCACGCCGAGCGGCAGCGAGAAGAGTCCCGCGAGCAGGCCCAGCAGTCCCGTCTGGAGGGACACGAGGCCCCAGAGCTGGCGGGGCGTGAGGCCGGTGGCGCGCAGCACGGCCAGCTCGCGCGCGCGCTCGAGTTGCAGCGCCATGAGCGCGCTGAGCACGCCGACGAAGGCCACGCCCACCGCGAGCAGCCGCAGCACGTGGGTGATGGTGAAGGTGCGGTCGAACACCTCCAGGGACGTCTCCCGCAGCGCGCGGTTGGAGCGGATGTCGAGCGCCTGCACGCTCCCGGCGCGCTCGCGCACGCGGGCCACCAGCGCGTCCACGTCCTGTCCGGGCGCGGCGTAGAGGGCCACGCCGCTCACCCTCGGGTCATCGAAGTGGTGCAGGTACGTGGCGCGCGGCATCAGCAGCGTGCCCGCGTCCGAGCCATAGTCGAAGTACACGCCGACGATACGGAAGCGGCGCGGGCCCTTGTCCGTGGACAGCTCCACGGAGTCGCCCACGCCCAGGCGGCGGTGGAAGGCGAAGGGCTCGGAGGCGAGCAGGGTGTCCGGCGCCTCCAGCTCCTTCCACACGCGCTCCGGGTCTCCCTGCTTGAAGCGGTAGGGCCGCACGGTGACGGTGCCGAAGTCCACGGAGCGCAGGTCCGTGGGCATGCCATCCACGCGCACCTGCACCGTGCGGATGGTGGTGCTGCGGGCCACGCCGGGAGTCTCGCGCAGGTGCTCGGCGAGGCCCGGGGCGAAGGTGGCTCCGCCGCGCCGGGTGACGAGCGCGGGCGGGGAGACGAAGATGTCCGCTTGCAGCGAGGCCTCCAGCCACTCGGCCACCGTGCCGCGGAAGCTGGCCACCATGAGCCCCACGCCCACCGTAGTGGCCACGGCCACCATGAGCGCGGCGAGGGCCACGGCGGTGCGGCTGAGGCTCGACGTCACACCGCGCGCGGCCATGCGCCCCAGCAGCCCGAAGGGACGCCCCAGCGGACCCGCCGCCGCGCCCGCGAGCAGCGTCGTCAACCAGGGCACCAGCAGCGCCGCGCCCAGCAGCACGGAGAAGAGGCCACCGTAGGCCGGAAGCAGCTCGGGAGTGGGCAGGGCCAGCAGCCCCACGCCCAACGCGAGCACGAGCAGCCCCAGCAGGGCCAACCGCGGAGCCCTCCGCCGGGCCACGTCCTCCAGCGTGGAGCGGCGCAGCGTCACCGCGGGGGCCGAGCGCGCCGCCTCCCACGCGGGCAGCAGCGCGGCGGCCAGCGTCGCGCCCAGGCCGAGCAGCACGCCCTTGGCCAGCGTGAACGACTCCAGCGAGAGGCCCCGCACGCTCACCACGAGGTACAGGTCGTTGAGCGTCCGGGTGACGAGCTCCACCAGCCCCCGGCCCATGATGATGCCCATGAGCAGCCCGGCCACCGTGCCCACCAGGCCCAGGGCCGTGGCCTCGACGAGCACGAGGGCGAACAGCTCGCGCCGGGTGATGCCCACCGCGCGCAGCCGTCCGAGCTGCTCGCGCCGCTGCACCACCGAGAAGGTCATCGTGTTGTAGATGAGGAACGTGCCCACCACGAGCGCCAGCAGCGACAGCGCGGTGAGGTTGGTGCGGAACGCCCGCGTCATCTGCTCCACCGCGTTGCCGCGCGCGCGGGGCCGCACCACCTCGGCGCCCTCGGGCAGCAGCGGGCGCAGGCGCGCCAGTTGAGCCTCTCCGGCGTCACCGGCTGGCAGCAGGAGGTCGATGCGCGAGAGCCGCCCCACCTGTCCGAGCACCTCCTGCGCGGTGGAGATGTCGGTGAGCACGAGGCTCTCCATGGCGCGGGCACTGCCCTCGTCCTCGGGCTCCAGGGTGGCCGTCACGCGCAGCCGCCGCGTCACGCCCTCCATGACCACGTCCAGGGTGTCTCCGGTGCTGACGCCCAGGGCCTGGGCGGTACGCCGTGTGAGGAGGGCGGTGCCGGGCCAGGTGAGGAAGGCGCCCAGGTCCACGGGGCCGCCACCCCTGGGCACGAAGGAGCGGAAGGGAGCCTCGGCGAACGGGTCCACGCCCAGGATGGTGAGGGTGCGCCTGTCGCCGCTCGTCGCGCGCACGTGGCCCTCCACCACGGGAGCGGACACGGGCGCGCCGGGCAGGAGGCGCACGTCCCGGTACACCGACTCCGGCAGCCCCGCGGGCCCGCCGACGAGCTGATGCGTGGCACGGCCGGCCACGGTGTCGGTGGAGCGCTCGAAGGCGCGCATGGCGCTCGCGTTGGCGAGGTCGATGGACACCACCACCGCCACGCCGAGCGCGATGCCCAGCAGGGACAGGGCGGTGAGCCACGGGTGGCTGCCCAGGTGGCGCAGGCTGGCGCGGGCCAGGAGGCGCTGTCTCACGCGCGGGCCTCCCGCTCGACGAGCTGGCCCGCCTCGAGCTGCAACACGCGGTCCGCGCGCGAGACGAGGCCCGGGTCATGGGTGACGATGAGCGCGCAGGCCCGCTCCCGGCGCGTGAGGCCCTCCAGGAGGTCCAACACCTTGCGCCCCGTCTGTTCGTCGAGGTTGCCGGTGGGCTCGTCGGCCAGCAGGAGGGGCGGGGCGTGGGCGAGCGCGCGGGCCACGGCCACGCGCTGCTGCTCACCACCGGAGAGCCGGTCGGGGAAGCTGCTGGCGCGGTTGCCCAGGCCCACCGTGTCGAGCAGCTCGCGCACGCGTCCGCGTGACGCCGGGCCCTCGCGCCCGGTGAGCTCCAGGGGCAGGAGGATGTTCTCCTCCACGGTGAGGGTGGGCAGCAGGTTGAAGGCCTGGAAGATGAAGCCGATGCGGTCGCGGCGCAGCAGGGTGCGCTGGTGCTCGCTCAGGGTGACGAGCTCGCGGCCGTCGATGCGCACCGTGCCGCGAGAAGGCAGGTCGATGCCGCTGATGAGGTTGAGCAGCGTGGACTTCCCCGAGCCGCTGCGGCCGAGCAGCACGACGAACTCACCCGCGTGCAGGGTGAGGCGCACGTTGGAGAGCACCTCGCGGACGGCATCGCCCTCGGCGTAGGACTTCGAGACGTCGTGGAGCTCGACAACGGGCTGGGCGGGGGGCATGCGTGGGGGAGTGCCTAATGGATTCGTGACACTCCTGCATGGTTTCGATGCATGGCCGTCTTCACGGGTGGATGATGGGCCCTTCTCACGCCTTCCTCTTCGCACTCATGAGGGGCAAGCCAGGAGGCATCCGCTTCCTGGTTGGGTCCTGCCCCGGGCGGGATGGAATGCCCCGGACTCCCGGTGTGTCTTGTCTGTCCCCCAACGACTTGAACCTACTCCTCGACACCGAGGGTCAAGAGAACACGAGCGGATGGAGATCCACAAAGAGCTTCAACGAATGGGCCCTGGCGACCACCTGTGCCTGGTGTACGAGAACGCCAGGGAGCAGTGGGACGCGGTGGTGCCCTACATGGCCGAGGGCCTGGCGCGCAACGAGGCGTGCCTGTACGTCATCGACGACCGGAGCCTGAACGAAGTCCGGCGGGCCTTTCGCACCCACGGGGTGGATGTCGAGGCGCACGAGCGCTCGGGCCAGCTGACGTTCGCCACCAAGCGCGAGGCCTACCTGCGCTTCGGAAAGTTCGACCCGCCGGCGATGATCTCCTTCCTCGACCAGACCGTGCAGGCAGCGGTCGCCGCGGGCCGGACCGGCTTCCGGGTGACGGGCGAGATGACGTGGGCCCTGGGCCAGGAGTGCGGGTGTGAGGGGCTCATCGAGTACGAGGCCCGTCTGAGCCACTTCTTCCCGGGGAGCCGCGCCTCGGCCATCTGCCAGTACAACCGCGAGCGCTTTGGCGCGGACATCATCCGCGACGTGCTGCGCACCCACCCGGTCGCCATCGTCGGCAACCAGGTGTGTCCCAACCTCTATTACGAGACGCCCGCGATGGTGCTGGGCCAGGGCTCCACCGAGCAGCGCGTGGACTGGATGATTCAGCAGCTCCAGCGCTTCCGGGGCGCGGAGCGCAAGCTGGAGCGGGCCGTCCAGGCGCGTGACGAGTTCCTGTCCGTGGCCAGCCACGAGCTCAACACGCCGCTGACGTCGCTCAAGCTGCAGGTGCAGTCCCTCACGCGCGCCCTGGCGCGGGGAGACCTGTCGGCCCTCATGCCGGAGAACGTGGCGCGCACCATCGAGCGCACGGACCGGCAACTGCGCCGCCTGTCGCGGCTCGTGTCCGACCTGCTCGATGTCTCGCGCGTCCATGCGAACAAGCTGACGCTCGACCTGGGCCAGGTGGAGCTGCGCGGGCTCGTCGAGGACGTGGTGGACCGCATGTCGGGAGAGTTCGCGAACGCGGGCGTGCGGCTCGAGGTCTCCCGCGGCCACGAGGTGACGGGTCTGTGGGACAGGGGCCGCCTCGAGCAGATCCTGCTCAACCTCCTGTCCAACGCGCTCAAGTACGGTGCGGGCAAGCCGGTGCGCATCGAGGTGACGGCGGACGGGCAATGGGCGCACCTGTCCGTGAAGGACGAGGGACTCGGGCTGCGCGAGGAGGACCGCTCCCGCGTCTTCGAACGCTTCGAGCGGGCCATCAGCGCCAACGAGGCCAGTGGCCTGGGACTGGGGCTCTACATCGCCCGGGAGATCGCCCAGGCGCACGGCGGGGACATCTCGGTGGAGAGCCGGCTGGGGGAGGGCTCCACCTTCACCGTATCCCTGCCGCTGGGCGCGTAGGGCTGTCCGATAATCGCAGCCGGTCGAAGAAGGTGCCCACCTCCGAGGCGAGCAGGGGTCCGCCCCTGTCTCGCGGGATGATGTGGAAGCCGTCCTGCAGCGAGATGTGGCGCACCTGGGGCGACGCGGTGAGGCCTCGAGCCAGGAACCGGCCGCCCTCGGGGTCCACCACATGGTCCTGCTCGGCGACCGCCACCAGCGCGGGGCAGCGCACCCGGGGCAGGGCCTCCATCGCCGCGTCCTGCAGCGTCCACAGGTCCTGCAACCGCGCCGAGGGGAACGCCGGGAGGATGGGCGCCTCGGCGAGCACCGCCGGATCGGAGAGGTCCGTTCCGGTCTTCTCCACCCAGGGCTTCACCCGCTCCAGCAGGCCGGCGTGGCGCAGGCGCTTGAGCAGCCACATCTTCGGCCCCTTGAAGCGCAGCGCCGGGGCGATGAGCGCCAGCCCGTGCACGCGCTCCGGGTAGTCCGCCGCGAGCATCACCGACAGCAGGGCGCCCATGGACAGCCCCGCCACGAAGACCCGCCGGTGGTCGCGCAGCGACAGCAGGGCCTCGGCCGCGGCGCGCTCCCAGTCCCGGTGTCCCACGCTCAGCAGGGCCTCGGGGGTGGTGCCGTGGCCCGGCAGTTGGATGGCGCGCACGTACAGGCCTCGTGCCGCCAGCGCCTCGCCCAGCGGGCGCACGTCCCAGGGGCTCCCGGTGAAGCCATGCAGCAGAAGGCAGGCATCCTCTCCCCGCCCCAGCTCGAACGGCGCCGTCTTCTCCGGGTCCATCCGCTGTGCTCTCACCGTGACTCAGTCTAGTCACGGCCCGCGGACGGCGGTATGCCCCCCCCATGTCGGATACACCCAAGCCTCCCGAGCCCTTGCCGATTCAGATAGATGACGATGTGGCCAATGGTCGGTACGTGAACATGGCCCTCGTCAACCACACGGAGACGGAGTTCACCCTGGACTTCATCCACGTCCAGCCGCATCCGGTGCGCGCGAAGGTGCTCTCGCGCGTCATCCTGAACCCCAAGCACGTCAAGCGCCTGTTGAAGGTGCTGCAGGAGGGCGTCGCCAATTACGAGTCGCGCTACGGCACCATCGTCCTCACCGACGACGGCCGTCCCATGCACTGAGGGCGTCCGGCCTGCCCGTGTTCACCAGGTGTCGCGGGAGAGCACGGGGAACATGATGGGAAGCTGCCCACCAGGCGGCCAGGCCAAGACTCGGTGACGAGCGGGCCGACCACGGGACTCCCGAGGTCCTCTCCGGACCCCGATGGCGGGCCGCGTCATGACTCCCAGGTCCCTGGCCAGGGGAAAGCCGCGGGGAGGCCATCGGGATTACTGGCCTCCGGCGCCGGGTCAGCGCAGACTCATTGGCCTCGTGCGACCCGTCGTCCCGCTCCTCGTCCTCCTCTTCCTGACCGCTCCGGCCGCACGCGCCGCCTGCCCCGATGGGGTGCAGGTGTTCCCCGCTCCCGGCGCGGTGGTGCCCACCAATACCCGCTTCCTGCTCGAGGGCCTCGGCGCCTTCAGCTCCCGGGTGGCCGAATTGCCTGGCCGCGTCCTGCGGCTCCAGGCGGATGGCCACGAGGTGGAGGTGCGCATCCAGCGCGGGTGGATCAGCTCCCTGGGGCGCTCCGCCGTGGTGCTCCGGCCCTCGGGCCCGCTCAAGCCGGGCCTCTCCTACACGCTGCGCCTGGACGACGTGCTGCCCGACGTGAAGGTGCTCAACGGAGGGGGCTCCCCGTCCCCCGAGTGGCACAGTGGCCGGGGCCAGGACGTGTCGCGTCCGCGCTGGCTCAAGCGGCCCGCCGTGAGCGAGGGCCTCTTCCGCCGCACCCGCGACGGCTCCGAGCGCTTCGTCAAGCTGCGCATGTCGCTGGCCGAGGACAGTCCCGCCTACGCGGTGGTGACGCTCTCGCGCCGCGGCGAGGACGTGGCGGCCCAGCACTACGTCACCCCGCTGCACGATGGCGTGGCCCTGGTGGGGCACGAGGCTTGTAGTGGCGCCTTCGCCCTGGAGGATGGCAAGAGCTACCGCGCGAAGGTGGAGGTCTTCGACGCGGCGGGCAACACGGCTCCCGCCGTGCCCCCGGTGCAGTTCGAGGCGCCCGTGGCGACCCAGGAGAACCCATGACGGTGGACGTGGAGAAGTTGAAGCAGGGGATGGTGGAGTTCATCCACGCGTTGCAGGACGACATCTGCGGCGCCCTGGAGCGGCTGGATGGGAAGGCCCGGTTCCGCGAGGACCCCTGGCAGCGGCCGGGAGGCGGTGGTGGGCGCAGCCGCGTGCTGGAGGACGGGGCCGTGCTGGAGAAGGGCGGCGTGAGCACCTCGGTGGTGTTCGGCGAGCTGGAGGAGGCCTTCGCCAAGAAGTTGCAGGGCGAGGGCCGCACCTTCTGGGCCGCGGGCATCTCGCTCGTGCTGCACCCGCTCAACCCGTATGTGCCCACCGTGCACGCCAACTACCGCTTCATCCACCAGGGCGGGAAGGCCTGGTTCGGCGGCGGCGCAGACCTGACGCCCTACTACCTCCACGAGGAGGACGCGGTGCACTTCCACCGGGTCCACAAGGAGGTGTGTGACAGGCACGACCCGGCGTACTACCCGCGCTTCAAGGAGGCGTGCGACAAGTACTTCTACCTGCGCCACCGCGAGGAGACGCGCGGGGTGGGCGGCATCTTCTTCGAGAACGTGGGAGGCGACCTGGAGCGCGAGTTCGCCTTCGTGAAGGACGCGGGCCGGGCCTTCCTCCCCGCGTACCTGCCCATCGCCGAGCGGCGCAAGGACACGCCCTATTCGGACGCGCAGCGCTTCTGGCAGGAGGTGCGGCGCGGGCGCTACGTGGAGTTCAACCTCGTGTGGGACCGGGGCACCACCTTCGGCCTGGAGACGAAGGGGCGCACCGAGTCCATCCTCATGTCGCTGCCCCCGCAGGTGCGCTGGCGCTACGACCACCATCCGGCTCCCGGTACCGAGGAGGCGAGGCTGGTGGAGGTGCTGCGCAACCCCCGCGACTGGGCGGGCGCTCGCTGACGAGGAGGAGGGTCCCCCGTGGAGAACCCCGTTCCCGACAAGCCGCGCATGGCCACGTGGAAGAAGGTGGCCCTGGGGGCGGCGGTGCTCGCCGTGCCGTG
Organism: Archangium lipolyticum; assembly: GCF_024623785.1. NCBI lineage: Bacteria > Pseudomonadati > Myxococcota > Myxococcia > Myxococcales > Archangiaceae > Archangium > Archangium lipolyticum. The sequence continues at coordinate 402,833 of NZ_JANKBZ010000006.1, read as the reverse complement.
CCTGATGGCGGTGGCCGGCGGCGCCTTCTACTTCATCAGCCGCAGGTTCCCCGTGCAGGACCAGGCCCTCAACCAGGAGGCGCGTGTCAACGTGCTCCGCCTCTGTGGTGACGTGCAGTCCTACCGGGATGAGCACGGCGTCTTCCTCGCCGCGGGCCCGGTGCCGAAGGAGGTGCCGCGGGGCGGCAGGGCGGTGCCCTTCGAGCCGGATGAGAACCTGAAGCTCATCGGCTTCGCCCCCGGCGAGCGCATCCGCTACCAGTACCAGGTGCTGGTGCAGGAGACGCCCCTGGGCGAGGCGGAGGTCACCTGCTACGCGCGGGGGGACCTCGACGGTGACGGCCAGGTCTCCGTCTTCCGGGTCACCTTGGACGCCAACGGGATGACCTCTCCGGTGACGGCGGAGCGGGAGGAGGAGTAACCGGGAGCCTGTGACTCAGTGGGCGGCGCTCTTCGAGAACAGGTTGATGACGAGGCAGCCCCCGAGAATCATCGCCATGCCGAGGATGGCGGCCAGGTCGAGCTTCTGCTGGTAGAGCACGTAGCTGGCCACCGCGACCAGGACGATGCCCAGGCCGGACCAGATGGCGTAGGCGATGCCGACCGGAATCGAGCGCAGCGACAGGTTCAGACAATAGAAGGCGATGCCATAGCCCACGACGACCAGGGCGGTGGGCCCGGGCCGGGTGAACTCCGCGGTGGCCTTGAGGGCCGAGGTGGCGATGACCTCGGCGATGATGGCGATGCCGAGATAGACGTAGGCGGGCATGGTCTGGAGCTCCTCCGTTGGCTGGGTCCCCTGGAAGGGGGGCGTAGCCTGGGCCTGCCCGCTTCCCAGTCAACACTGTTGGTGATTTCGCTCGCCGGGCCGTGAAGCCGCCCGGCGGTGAACGGCCAGTTACACGGAATGCTTGGGCCCCGGGGCGCTCATGCTAGGGTGGCGCACCCTTGGCTACCGACGATCTCACTCTCGTCAAGCGTGTCCGCAGCGGAGACCAACGCGCCTTCAAGCTCCTGGTCGAACGCTACCAGCGGAAGGTGTACGCCGTCGCGCTGGGCATGCTGAAGGACAAGGAAGAGGCGATGGACGTCTCCCAGGAGGCGTTCGTCAAGGTCTACAAGTACCTGGACCACTTCAAGGGCGACTCGTCCTTCTACACCTGGCTCTACCGCATCACCGTCAACATCTGTATCGACGTGATGCGTCGGAAGGGCGCCGCCGGTGGGGAGACCGAGGAGTTCGACGAGTCCGTCGCCAACAACGACCTGTCCGAGGCCCGCATCGGCGCGTTGGGCAGCCGCCTGGGGACCAACCCCCAGAAGAGCGCGCTGCGCCGCGAATTGGCGGAGAAAATCCAGGAGGCCCTCGCGGCCGTTCCCGAGAAGCATCGCGCCATCCTCCTGCTGCGCGAAATCGAGGGAATGTCCTATGAGGACCTCTCCCGCACGTTGGACATCCCCAAGGGCACGGTGATGAGCCGGCTCTTCCACGCGCGGGCGAAGGTGCAGAAAATCCTGAGTGAATACCTGGAGTTGGACGAGGCCAAGAGCGGGGTGGGCAGTGAGTGAAAGGACCTGGAATATCGGTCCCCACCTGCCGTCCAACCCTCCAGTCCCCCATTACACCGGGTGAGGAACATGGCCGGAAATCCCGCGTGCGAGCGCTTCATCCCACTGCTGTCCCCCTACATCGATGGGGAGGTGTCCCCCGCTGAGCGAGTCAACGTGGAGCGCCACCTGGCGGCCTGCCGCGACTGCGCCACCCGCGCGGCGGACCTGCGCGCCGAGTCCGCCCTGTTGCGCGTGGGGCTCGAGATGGCCGTGGACGAGGTGGACTTCAAGGACTTCACCCAGCGCGTCATGGCCCGGGTGACGCCCGAGCGTCCGCCCCTGCTGGAGCGGCTGCGCATCTCCCTCTCCGAGCTCTTCCTCTACCACCGCACGGCCATGGTCTCCTCGCTGGCCACGGCGGCGGTGCTCGTGCTGGTGCTCGTGCCGCTGCTCATGTCCCAGAACGAGGTGCCCATGGGCTACGGCGGGGACCGGATGCGGGTGCGCGCGGTTCGCGCCTCCGAGGGCGCCAAGGTGGCCCCCGTGGTGCTCGAGTCCGATGATGGCAACACCATCATCTGGGTGGTGGATCAGGACACCCCGCACGACGCCTCGGCCGTTTCGCCGCAGGGTTCGCGGGACGCGGGCAAGCACGACGAGCTGGACCCGAAGGATGATCCCGCCAAGGATGCCCGGCCCAAGGGAGGTGAGCTGTGAAGACGACGCACTCGACGATGAACGTGCTGGTGCTCGCGCTGGTGGGCCTGCTGTTGACTCCGCTGGTGGCCCAGGCCCAGGAGCAGCAGAAGCTCAAGGTGCAGGTGGAGGTGGTGCTCGTCTCGCGCAAGGGCACCGAGGTGGAGCCCTCCTCGCTCCAGAAGATGAAGGAGACGTTCCAGCGTCAGAACTTCAACTTCACCTCCTTCAAGCTCCTGTCCCAGCAGTCGCTCGAGGTGGGCAGCAAGGAGTCCACCGAGGTGAAGCTGCCCAACGGGGTGAACGCCTCGCTGCGGCTGCTGCGCATGCAGGGCGACACCGCCACCCTCCGCGTGGAGGTGCCTCAGTTGTCCGCCGTGGACGTGGAGCTGGGTCGTGAGGGCTCCGTCTACCAGCGCGCCGGCAAGCACGTGGGCGGGGAGCTCATCCTCGTGCTCTCCTCTCCCGCCGCGAAGTAGCCGCGGGCCCCCTCACCAACGGATGTGGTAGATGCAGGCGACGCTGCCCTTCTGCCGGCAGCCCGAGCCGTGGTCGACGCGCACCCACGTCGCGTCCTTTGGCCGGAAGCGCTCGCAGATGGCCTCGATGACGCCGTGGTCGAAGTTGCAGGAGTAGGGCGTGTCGCAGACCATGCGGCCTCCGCGCTCTCCCATCGGCTCGAAGTGGTAGCCACCGATGTTGCCGTTCTGATGCCCGCGGTGGTTCATCTGGTAGGCCACGTTGAGCACCTGCAGGGCCTCGCGCAGCGTGCGCACCTCGGGCGGGAAGAGGGCGTGGTCCGGAACCTTACGGCCCACCGCGCGCATGGTGACCGGGCCGATCTTCTGCTCGATGGCCTCGATGGCGGCGATGGCGTTGCGCATGGAGTACCAGCCCTCCGGCTCGATGTTCGGAATGCCATGGTCGGCCAGCAGCTTCTGCGCCTGCGTCTTGATGAGCTCCAGTGCGTTGAGGATGGCCATGAGCGATTGGCCCACCACCTCGACGTTGGCCGGAACGACCTGCTTCTGCATTGCGACCCCTGGGTAGGGTGGGCCTCGCCGGAATGGCTGCCACCCAGCGATGAACAGTAGATCTCCCGAGGGCTTCCCGGGCAGGGGGTTCTCTCCCCTCCCGGCTCCCTTTCCCGTCCGGGGTGCCGTTCCGGTCATTCGTTCCAGTGGGTGCAACCCCCCTTCTGTAGAAAAGACAGTCCCTGGCATGGGCCCGCCCGGCCGCCTACCTTGTGGGATATACGTGATTTCAAGGGGTTGCGTTCAGGCACACGGATTGCTCATAGGGTTGAGCGTGGGGCGGCGGCGTGGGGCGTGTGGGCAACCGGATAGACAACCCAGACTTGAGGGAAGGGCGGACCATGGCGAAGACCCAGCGGAGTGGCCAGGTGATGAATCGGGTGGCGCGTCAGGTGAAGGGGACGGCGAAGCGGGCGGTGGCGAAGGCGAGCAAGCCCGCGCGCAAGGTTCAGGTGACGCTGGGAGATCTGATCGCCGCGGCCTTCGACGTGGCGGGTGAGACGGGCGCGGCCGCCCGGCTGGTGTCCTCGCGTGCCATGGCCTCGGCCACGGGCAAGCAGATCGTCTTCGTCGGCTGAGACGGACTCGGGGTTGGGGGCAACGGCCCGCGTTCGTCCATGGACTGGGGGGTCGGGGGGCGGGGGGAGGTCGGACGCGGGCCGTTGTCCGGTTGTATGTGGAGACGCCAGGCCGCTCGTTTTCCGAGGAAGCGAGTGCCCCTGGCGTTTCCATTCGTGTGACCGGGCACCGGGTGGGAAGCGGGGTAGAGTGACGCGCCATGATTGGTGCCCTCGTCCTCGTCTCCGTGCTCCAACAGGCCCCAAGGGCCTTCGTTGATTCCTCCGCGGCGGCAGCACCCGCGGAGGAGGGTGTCCACTTCCACGCGGCCCTCGAGGTGGGCGCGCTGGCCCTGTCGGCGGGGACAGACGCCACGGGGGTGGATGTCTTCGGCTTCGCGTTCCCGCGCCTGGGCGTGAGGGGCGGCGAGGAATTCGAATTCGAGCTGGGAGCGCCGCTGCGGCTGCGGCTGCTCGACCAGGAGCCGGTGCAGGCGCGGCCGGACTACGGCGGCTATCTGCGGCGCGAGGACTGGGACGAGCGCAGTGACTTCGCCCAGGTGCTGCGCTCGCTGCGCATCGGCCGGGACGACGGCCGCTTCCAGTTGCGCGCGGGCGCCTTCTCCTCCTACTCGCTGGGGGCGGGCTGGTTGGTGAACCGCTACCACAACCGGATTTCGCCGGACTACCACCCCGCGGGAGGCAACTTCACCGCGTACCTCGGGCCCACGCGGGTGGAGCTCTTCGCCAGTGACGTGCTGGCCGGACGCCTCTTCGCCGGCGAGGTGCGGTTGGATCTCGGCCGCGTCCTGAGCAACACGGAGACGGCCTTCGACCGCTTCCTCCTCTCGTTGGATGTGGCGCACGACTTCGGCGAGGCGGGGGGCACGTCACCCGCGCTGTCGGCGGCGAGCGTCGGCCTGCAGGCGGGCCTGGTGAGGAGCGAGAAGCTCCAGCTCTGGGTGCAGGGCGCGGCGGGTGCGCGGGCGGACACGCTGGCCGAGTCGGTGCCGGACTACGGTGCGACGGTGGGCCTGGTGGTGGCGGGCAAGCCCCGGGAGAACGTGGAGATCAGCGGCCGGCTGGAGGGGCGGCGCCAGGGAGGCCTGTTCCGCTTCGGTGCCTTCGGCGCGGGGTACGAGCTGTCGCGCTTCTCCGGCGTGGGCCTGAGCGAGCTGCCGCTGTCCCAGGAGCAGTTGCCGGCGACGTTCTCCGGTTACGGCGAGGTGGTGGCGACGGTGAGCCGGAGGAGCGAGGAGGACCTGGAGCTGCTGGTCAGCGCGTCCGGCGAGTACTTCGTCACCACCGGCCGGGTGGACGCGGACGCGGTGCTGCAGATGCACCTGCCCGGAGGCAAGACGATGGCGGAGCTGCGCGCCATCCTCACGGACCTCACGGGCAAGCCGCGCTACTCCGTGGGGGCCGAGGTGCGTCACCGCTTCGTGCCCGCGCTCTACGGCGTCTTCATGGGCGGCACGGAGCACTTCCCGCAGGCCAACGGGAGCCTGAGGCACGGCTTCATGGCGGGCCTGGGGGTCGGCGTGGACTTCGAGCGCTGAGCCGGGTTGCTCGGCGAAGCGCGCGGCGGTGCCGTGCGTTACCCAAGCCTGGAGACGCGGAGGCGCGTCCATGCAGGCTCCCGAGCTTCTCCAGGAACTGGTGGTGGTTTTCGGGGTGGCGGTGGTGGTGGTCCTGGCGCTCAGCCGGTTGCGCCTGCCCACGCTCGCCGGCCTCATCGCCGCGGGTGCGCTCATCGGCCCGAGTGGCCTCGGCTGGGTGCATGACACCTGGCGCCTGGAGGCGCTGGCCGAGATTGGCGTGGGCCTGCTGCTCTTCGGCATCGGGTTGGAGTTCTCGCTCGAGCGGCTGAGGCGGTTGTGGAAGGTGCTCACCCTGGGTGGGGGGCTCCAGGTGGCGCTCACCCTGCTGGCGGTGGTGGCGCTCGCCATGGCGCTGGGCTTCCCGGCCCGCAAGGGCGTCTTCCTGGGCTTCCTGGTGGCGCTGTCCAGCACGGCCATCGTGCTGCGCGCGCTCGGCGAGCGGCTGGAGACGGACGCACCCCATGGGCGGCTCATCGTGGGGGCGCTCATCTTCCAGGACCTGTGCGTGGTGCCGATGATGATGGCCATCCCGCTGCTGGCCGGGCAGGAGCTGGGCGTGGGGGCCATCGCCTGGGTGTTGGCCAAGGCGGCGCTGCTGGTGGTGGTGACGGTGGTGTTCGGCCGGGTGGTCGTGCCGCCACTGCTGCAGGCGGTGGCCGTCACGCGCCGGCGCGAGCTCTTCCTGCTGGCGGTGTTGGGGCTGTGCGCGGGCATCGCGTGGCTCGCCGTGCTGGCGGGCCTGTCCCTGGCGCTGGGAGCCTTCATGGCCGGGGTGGCGTTGGCGGACAGCGACTACGGCTACCAGGCGTTGGCGGACATGCTGCCGCTGCGCGAGACGTTCGCCAGCCTCTTCTTCATCTCCATCGGGATGCTCTTCGACGTGCGCGTCGTCCTGGAGCACCCGGTGTTGGTGGCGGCGTTGTGGGTGGGCGTGCTGATGGGCAAGTCGGTGCTGGGCGGGGTGGGAGCGCTGGTGATGCGCTTTCCGCCACGGGTGGCGGTGATGGCGGGCGTGGGGCTGGCGCAGATTGGAGAGTTCTCCTTCGTGCTGGCCAACGCGGGATTGCAAGAGGGGCTGCTGAACGTGGAGGAGCGCAACCTCTTCGTGTGCATGAGCGTCCTCACCATGGCGGTGACACCGGTGGCGCTGAGCTTCGCGCCGAGGCTGGCGGCGGGCGTGGCGCACCTGCGGCCGTTGGAGGTGTTGTTCGGCGCGCACGGGCCGCACCGGCTGGCGCACGAGCACGAGGAGCTGTCCAACCACTTCATCGTGGCGGGGCTGGGGACGGCCGGGCGCATGGTGGTGAGGGCCCTGCGCGCCAGCAACCTGCCGCACGTGGTCATCGAGTTGGATCCGCACGTGGTGGCCGAGGCGCGGCGGCGCGGCGAGCTCATGTACTACGGGGACATCTCCAGCCCGGAGATATTGGAGCGCGCGGGAATCCACCGGGCGCGGGCGCTGGTGCTGCTCATCTCCGACCCGGACGGGACGCAGCGGGCGGTATCGGCCGCGCGGCGGCTGTCACCGGACATCCCCATCCTGGTGAAGGTGCCGAGGCTGCGGGACATCGGGGATCTGCACGAGCGGGGCGCGAGCGACATCGTGGCCGGCGAGTTCGAGACGGCGCTGGAGGCGGTGACGCGGGTGTTGCACGTAGGAGGCGTGGCGGAGGAGGTGCTGAACGAGCTGCTGGCCGCGCTGCGCCACGAGGGCGTGCCCGAGCACGGCCCCGTCTCCGGACCCCGGCGCATGCTGGGGACGATGGGCGGGCTGCGGCGAGGCACGGCCACCACGTGCTCGCACCTGCAACTGTCGCGGGAGGGCGTGGTGCCGAGGACCTTGGGTTGCGAGGAGTGCCTGGCGCTGCACCTGCGCTGGCACAACCTGCGGATGTGTCTGACGTGTGGCCATGTGGGCTGCTGCGACGCCTCCTTCGGCCGGCACGCCGCGAAGCACTACGAGGTGACCGGGCACCCGCTGATGCGCTCCCTGGAGCCGGGCGAGCACTGGGGGTGGTGCTACATCGACGCCATCGAGATCGATCCGGCGCCGCCTCGACGGCAGATGGAGCCCGTGAATCTGGGTGATTGAATCCCCGTTCATCCAGTGAGAAGACGGCTCCATGGCTTCGAGGCTCGGAACCGATCTGACCGTAGGCAGCATCCCCCGACACATCGTGACGTTCTCGCTGCCCATGCTCATCGGCAGCTTCCTTCAGACGGCCTACAGCTTCATCAACGCCATCTGGGTCGGCCAGTTCCTCGGCACCGGGGCGCTGGCCACCGTCACGGTGAGCTTCCCCGTCGTCTTCACCCTCTTTGGCATCGGCATGGGGATGACGCTGGCGACGAACATCCTCGTGTCGCAGAGCTACGGCGCGAAGCGCTTCGACGAGCTGCGCAGGGTCGTGGACAGCTCGACCGTGCTCATCCCCGGGCTGGGAATCCTCCTCACCCTGCTGGGTGAGTTCTTCACCCCCTACATCCTTCGCGCGATGGACACCCCCGCCGACATCTTCGATGCGTCGGTGAGCTACCTGCGCATCTTCCTGCTGTCGCTCCCCTTCAGCTTCGCCATGTTCGCCATCCGCAGCATGCTCCAGGGGATGGGGGACTCGAAGACGCCCCTGTACTTCCAGCTCGTCTCCGTCCTGCTCACGACGGTGTTGGATCCGCTCCTCATCTTCGGGAAGCTGGGACTGCCGAAGCTGGGACTGAACGGGACGGCCTGGGCCACCATCTTCTCCCAGGCCCTGGTGCTGGTGGCGCTCATGGCCTACCTGCGTCACCAGAAGTCTCCCGTGGCTCCCGGATGGCCTCGCTTCCGTCACCTGGGCCTGGAGACCCGGCAGACCTTCCGGATTGGCATCCCCGCCTCCATTCAGCAGTCCCTGGTGTCGCTCGGGATGGTGCTGGTGACCGGAATCGTGAATGGCTTCGGGGAGATCTCCACGGCGGCGTTCGGCGCCGCCTCGCGCATCGACCAGATCGCCTTCATGCCGGCCATCAACTTCGGCATGGCCATCTCCACGCTCGCCGGACAGAACCTGGGCGCGGGCCACCATGGCCGCGTGCGGGAGATCTTCACCTGGGGCTGTCTGTTCAGCGGAGCCATCACCCTGGTCATCTCGGCGGCGGCCGTGCTCTTTCCGGAGCCACTCCTCCGGGTGTTCACCACGGATGCCGTCGTCATCGAGCTCGGCACCTCGTATCTGCACATCGTCGGCGCCTGCTACGTCCTGTTCGGCCTCGTGTTCGTGAGCAATGGCATCATCAATGGCGCTGGCGCGACGATGATCACCACCTTCATCTCCCTGCTCAGCCTCTGGGTGATCCGTGTCCCCGGGGCCTACTGGCTCTCACGCCAGATGAACAGCGTGAAGGGCGTCTGGTACGCCATCGCCTTCAGCTTCTTCGTCTCGCTGGCCTGCAGCATGGCCTACTACTTCTCGGGCCGCTGGCAGCGGGCGCTGCTCAGGAAGGAGCACGCGGGCCCCGCCGCGGCCGGGCCCAAGCCGGACCCCGCCGAGGTCCTCGCCAACGAGACCGGAGAGGCGTGAGCGCCTCAGGACTTGCCGCCGAGCTGCTTCGCCGAGGCCGGGGCGGCGGGCAGGGTGATGCGGAAGGTGGTGCCCTTTCCCAGCTCGCTCTCCACGGTGATCTCTCCCCCCAGCCCCGACACGATGCCGTGGCAGATGGACAGACCGAGCCCCGTCCCCGTGCCCACCGGCTTGGTGGTGAAGAAGGGGTCGAAGATGCGGTCGCGCACCTCGGGAGCGATGCCACTGCCGGTGTCCGTCACCTCGATGACGACGCGCGTGCCGATGGCCCGCACCCGCACCCGCACCTCGTTGCGCTCGGGCTGATTGGCGGGCAGGGCCTGGGCGGCGTTGATGAGCAGGTTGAGGAACACCTGCCCCAGGCGGATCTCACTCGCCCACACCAACGGCACCGGCTCGAAGTCCTTCACCAACTGGGCGCGCCCGCGCAGCTCGTTGCGCACCAGGCGCAGGCTCGACTCGAGCACCTCGCGCACGTCCACCGCGGACAGCTGCTCGCCATCGTCGCGCGAGAGCGTCCGCAGATCGCGCATGATGTGCCGCATCCGCTCGGCGCCCTGGTGCGTCTCGCTCAGCACCTCCTGCATCTCCCGCAGCGGCTCGGCCGGCAGCTCGCCCATGAGCCGCTGGCACTCCTGCTCCAGGAAGCCCAGGTTGGAGAGGACGAAGGCGAGCGGATTGTTGATTTCGTGCGCGATGCCGGCCGCCAGCGTGCCCACGCTCGCCAGCCGGTCGGCGAGCAGCAGGCGTGACTGCATCTGCTTGCGCTCGGTGACGTCCCGCGCGCTCACCACCGTGGCCGGCTCGCCGTCGAAGAGCAGCCGCATGGCGCTCAGCTCCGCCTCCACCGGCTGGCCGCCCGCGCGCAGGAAGCGCACCTCGCGGATGGAGTTGTCCTCGCCCTTGAGCACGCTGGCGGCGACCTCCCGGTCATCCGGGTGGATGAGCTCGAGCAGCGAGGCGCCATCGAGCCCCTCCGCCGAGCCATGGCCCAGGAAGGTGAGCCCCGCCGGGTTGATGTAGAGCAGGCGGCCGTCGTGGTGCACGAAGATGGCCTCGGGTAGCCCCTCGATGAGGGTGCGGGAGCTCTCCTCGGAGCGGCGCAGGGCCTCCTCGGCGTTCTTTCGCGCGGTGATGTCCACGGCCACGCCCCCGATCAGGTGCCGGCCGAACGCATCGCGCAGGGCGAACTTGTGGATGAGCCAGTAGTGCTCCGTCCCCTCGGGCGAGAGGACCAGCTGCTCGGCGCAGAAGCGCTGCCCGGTGGTGAGCACGCTCTGGTCCTCCTGGTGCATCCGCTCGGCCTGCGAGGAGGTGAACAGCTCGGCATCCGTCAGCCCCACCATCGCCTCCGCCGAGCGCCGGAAGAACCGGGCGTAGGCCTCGTTCACCCACGTGCGCCGGCCCGAATCGTCCTTCATGAAGGCGATCAGCGGGCTCTGGTTCATGAACGAGTAGAACAGCTCCTGGCTCTGCTGGAGCGCCGCCAGGGTGTCGGCGAACTCGGCCACCAGGGTGCCCTTGGCCTCGAACTCGGAGGCGTTGATCATCGCCGCGCCGAGCAGCTGGCCCATCAGCTCCAGCGTGCGCACGTCCAGGTCGTCGTAGGCGTTGGGCTCGCTGTAGATGACGTTGAGCGCGCCCATGCCGGTGCCACCGCGCTGCAGCGGGACGACGATCATCGAGCGGGCGTTGATCTGCCGGGTGGCGTTCACGTTCACCCGGGGGTCGCTCTCGGTGTCGCGGGAGTGGAGCACCTCGCCGCGCAGGATGCTCATGCCCGAGAGGCTGTTGGCGAGCTTGAGCCGGAAGCCGCGGTGGTGGGCCTGGCTCCCGAGGGTCACGCGGTAGACCAGCTCGTCGCCCTCGACCAGCGCCACCGAGGCTCCCGCCGCGCCGCTCAGCTCCAGGGCGCGCTCCGCGATGAGACTCATCACCTTATCCAGCTCGAGCCCCGCCAGCGCGACGTCGTTCTGGGTCTGGATGATGGCGGTGAGCCGCTCCAACTCGCCGCGCGAGGGCGGGCCCTTCTGGGTGGCCTGCATCCCGGCCTTCCTGCGCCGGCCGAGCCACTCGAGCCGGGTCCGCATCCGCGCCGGATCGAAGGGGGCGATCATGTAGTCATCCACCGCGGCGGCCAGCAGGGCCTCCAGGGGCACCGGCTCGGGCGAGGCCGGGAGGAGCGCGAGGAGGAAGGGCCTGGGCCGCACGTCCGGGGGGATGGGCCGCCGGGCCATCTCCTCGGCGACTTCACGCCCGCACACCAGCACGCCCTCCACCCCGCGAAGCCATGGCTCGGCCTGCTCGGCATGTGGAGCGTGGACCACCTCATGGCCCCATTCGTGGAGGAGCGGGCGGATGGAGTCATCGGCTGGACCAACGAGGAGCAGCTTCATGGTGGTCGCTGGAAGGGGGGCAGGGCCCTCCTACAGGGATGACCTCCTGGCTTGGAGTCCGCTCACCTGTGTGGTGTGCTCACGATGGATGGGCACTTCCCCTCCTCGGAGGAGCGTAGTCCACGGCTTCCTCGGGGAACAAGCCATCCCGGCTCGTGGGATCAGGGCCGCTCCTCCCCCTCAGCGCCCGAACAGGCCCTTGCGTTTCTGGGGCGTCCGGTCCTGCTGGGCCATCTTCGCCAGGCGCTGGCCGAGGATGCGGCTCATCTCCAGGGCCATGGCGGGGTTGGCCATGACCACCCCGCGGAAGTCGTCGCGGCCCACGCTGGCCAGCTCGCACAGCGTGGCGGCCTGGGCGCTGGTGGAGCGGGGCTCGCCCGTGAGGAGGGCAATCTCGCCGAAGAAGCCCCCGGGCTTCACCGTCTCCACCACGCGCCCGCCCTCGGCCAGCAGGTTCACCTCCCCGGAGACGACGACGTAGAAGGTCTCTCCCGCCTCGCCCTTGTTGAAGATGGCCTCGCCGGCCGCCTTGCGCAGGTACTCGGCGCCGCGGGCCACGGTGGACAGCTCCTCGTCACTCAGCGGCGTGAGGAAGTCCACCTTGCGCAACATCTCGGCCAGGGGTGTGTCGGCGTGGCCCTGGAGCTCGGCGGTGAGGCACTCCACGGCCCGGGCCAGCTCGGCGCGGCGGGCCACGAGGATGATGGTGTGTTCGGCGCGCAGCACCGTATTGCCGTCCGGCAGGGTGATGCGGCCCTCCGGGTCCAACAGGCCGATGAAGACGCACTCGCGGGGGAAGTTGGGCAGGGCGCGCACCTGCGCCACCGTCCGGCCGGACACCAGCGCCTTGGGGCTCACCTCCAGCTCGAAGAGGATGGCGTCCCCGGCCGCCAGCGGCAGCGAGCCCGCCACCTGGGGGAAGTCGATGGCCGTGGTCATCTTCGCCACCACCACCTCGGCCTCCTCCACCAGCTCGCTCACTCCGGCGAGCCGGTAGGCCTCGCGGTAGCGGCTGTCCAGCATGCGCACCATGACGCGGGCGCCGCTCATGGAGCGCACCAGCGTGGCGAAGGCCAGGTTCTCCGCGTCGCGCGCCAGCACCCCGGCCGCGATGTCCGCGCCGGAGATGCCCGCCGACTCCAACACCTGCGGATCCGTCGCGTCCCCACACACCGTCACCACGCCGATGTCCTCGAAGAGCCGGTTGCAGGCGGTCGCGTCCCGCTCCACCACCGTCACCTGATGGCGCTCCGCCACCAGCCGTGCCGCCAGCGCTCCACCGACCCGTCCACCACCCGCGATGACGATCCTCATGACGCCTTCCTCCCGCTGCCCGCCTCACCCTCGGGGGCACCCGACAACACGTGCTCCAGCTCCAGCGTGCGCTCGTCCAGCCTGGCCAGCTGCGCCTCGGCGGTGGCCTCGGGGATGAGGCCGGCGCGCCGGGCCGACAGCAGCGCGGTGCGCTCCGCGTCGATGAGGCGGCGGCGCGTCACCAGGACGATGCGCGCTCCCTGCGCCAGGTGCTGCTCGCTGAGCCGGCGCAGCTCCCGCTCGGCGCCGGCGATGCCCACCTGGTAGTCGCTGCGCAGGTGCTCGTAGGCCGCGCGGGGGATGAGCCCCTGATCGTGCAGCACCTCCAGCTCCTGGCGCGCGGCTCGGCTGGAGATGAGCCGCGCCTGCTGCTCGGCCACCGCGTAGGCCACGGGGTCCTCGTGGAACAGGCCCAGCCGCTTGAGGATGCCGGTGAGCGCGAGCCCCTGGATGACGAGGGACACGAAGGTGACGCCGAAGGCGATGGCCACCAGCAGCTCGCGCGAGGGCGTGGCCTCCGGAAGACCCAGGGCCAGACCGATGGAGAGCGCGCCCTTGATGTTGCCGAGGATGAAGACGTGCTGCCAGCGCAGGGGCACGGCCTCGGAGGGGCGCACCAGGCGCAGCAGCAGGAAGGGCAGGTAGATGGCCACCGCGCGCCCGGCGAAGACACAGGCCACCGCGAGCACCGTCTGGGGCATGTAGCCCACCAGCGCCTCGGGCCGCGTGGTGAGTCCCACCGAGAGGAAGAGGAAGGTGTTCACCCCGAAGGCGGCGTACTCCCAGAAGGTGTGGATGGCCACCTGGCTCTGCGGGGACACGTGGCGCCGCAGGTTGATGCCGGTGCTCAACCCGGCCGTCACCGCGGCGATGGCGCCCGACAGGTGGAGCTGCTCGCCGATGACGAAGGCGGCGAAGGCCAGCGCCGTGGTCACCATGATTTCGGCGAGCGGATCCTCGGTGTGGCGGATGACGAAGCCGGCCACGAGCCCCAGGGCCAGGCCGATGACGAGGCCGCCCGCGGTGGCGCCCAGCACCTTGGCGCCGAGCAGGGGAAGGGAGAAGGAGGACTGGCCTCCCGCCACGATGCTGGCGATGGCCGCGTAGGCCACGAGCGCGGTGCCGTCGTTGAAGAGACTCTCGCCCTGCATGATGCCGGAGAGGCGCCGGGGGACGGGGGCGCGGCGGAAGGCGTAGAGGATGGAGACGGTGTCGGTGACGGCGAGCATGGCGCCGAGCAGCAGCGCGGGCCCCCAGGCGAGCTCCAGGGCGAAGTGGAGCGCCGTGCCGGTGGCGGCGATGGCCAGCACCATGCCCAGGGTGGCCAGGGTGGCGATGGGCAGGAGGTTGGCGCGCACGTTGGCCACGTCCGCGGTGATGCCACCCTCGAAGAGGAGCAGCGGCAGGCAGACGAGGAAGACGACCTCGGGGTTGAGCGGGGGGACGCCGGGGAGGATGCCCCCCACGGAGATGAGCAGGCCACCGACCACCAGCGCGACGTTGTACGGAATGCGGACGCGCTTGGCGGCGATGGCGAGCGAGCTGGCGGCCACCATCAGGCCGATGATGAGGGGCATCTCGAGGTGCACGCGGGGCCAAGACTCGCAGATACGCGGGCTTCATGCACGGGTTGTCCGCACTTCCACCGTCATTCCCGGGCACCGGGTCGCGGGCGAGCCCCTGGCCGGGTGCCTGGAGCGAGGGCATGCGGGCGGGATGGGCTTGGAATCCCAAACCGGTTCGGGGGGCCATGAAACACATCCTCCTATCCCTTGCCTTCCTGGCGGTCGCGGCTTGTGGCCCCGAGACGCCCGGAGAGGCTTCCTCGGATTCCCCTTCGACGCTGGACACCCAGGAGGCGCGCCTGGCGATTCAGCCCTCGGGCTCCATTCCCACGGGACTTCCGGCGCGCCTCATGGTGGGCCTGTTCGAGAACAACGGACAGACCTGGATGAAGGACAGCAAAGTGCCCTGGGACGCGCGCTACCGCTATTTCACCAAGGGATGGGTCGACAACTGGGGCTGGTCCGCCAGGGATGGAAGCTTCGGCAAGCAGTTCATGGATGAATCCGCCGCCCAGGGCTTCCTGCCGGTCATCCAGTACTACCAGGTCAACGCCGAGCCGGGCGGCGGCGAGGACCAGTTTCTCGCCAAGGTGCAGAACGCCACCACCATGGGGGAGTACTTCTACGACTTCAAGGTGCTGATGCAGCGGGCGAAGGAGTTCAACAAGCCCGTGCTCGTGCTCATGGAGACGGACGGCTTCGGGTTCCTTCAGAAGCAGACGGGGAGTGACCCCAACAAGCCCGCGGCGGTGGCGTCCTCGGGCGTGGCGGAGCTGTCCGGGCTGCCAGACACGGTGGCCGGGTGGGGGCTCGCCTTCCTCCAGCTGCGCAAGGCGGTGGGCGCCAACAACGTCATCCTGGGCATCCACGTGTCGGGGTGGGCGAGTGACAAGGACATCGCGCACTTCTCCGTGACGGACCCGCTGCAGCCGGAGGTGGACAAGGTCTACAACTTCCTCAAGCCGCTCGGTCTGGGGCCCAACGTGACGGGGGCGACCTATGACGTGCTGGTGACCGACCCGCTCGATCGGGACGCGGACTTCTTCGCGCGGCCTGAGTTCAAGCAGGACCGCTGGTGGGACCCGAGCGACACGGCATCCATCGATTCCAAGAGCTTCAACCGGCACGCCGAGTGGCTGCGGTTGTGGAACGTGACCTCGGGCAAGCGCTGGGTGTTGTGGCAGCTGCCCGAGGGCAATTCTAACAGCCCCAACGTGGACAACACGCTGGACGCGGACGAGGCGAAGAACCTGTCGAACGCGGGCTACAAGGACAACCGCGCCGAGTACTTCTTCGGCGACAACGGCGCCGCGCACCGCGAGAAGTTCGCCAACAGTGGTGTCATCGCGCTGCTCTTCGGCCG
The DNA here is from genome assembly GCF_024623785.1 of Archangium lipolyticum. Lineage (NCBI taxonomy): Bacteria > Pseudomonadati > Myxococcota > Myxococcia > Myxococcales > Archangiaceae > Archangium > Archangium lipolyticum. The sequence goes on along the minus strand of NZ_JANKBZ010000006.1, from coordinate 387,196 downwards.
GGGCGAGGGCCGGCAGGCCTCGCACACCAACGACTACTACACGGACGGCCAGCTCTATCTGAAGAGCCGCGCGGGTGCCTTCCTGAAGGCGGGTGGACTGGCCATCCCCGCGGGCTCGACCACGACCCCCCCACCTCCGCCTCCGCCCCCCCCGCCCGGCAATCCCGGCAATGACACGGCGCCGTACAACTTCGAGTCGGGGACGCAGGGATGGACCTTCACGGGCCCCGTCGTCACGGGCGTGTCCCCGTCCACCGCGCGGGCCTGGGCGGGACGCGGCTCGCTCGCGGTGACGCTGGGCGGTACCGCGGCCGGGAAGTCCCCGGTCTCCGTCGCCAACCCCGCGGCGACCGCGGGCAAGACGGTGTCCTTCCGGGTGTGGGTCCCCGCGGGCCATCGCATCTCGGGCGTGCAGCCCTATGTGCAGCAGGGCGCGGCTGGGGGCTGGGCGTGGAAGGGCTCGTGGACGGATGGCACGGCGCTGAAGGCCGGTGAGTGGAACACCGTCACCGTGCAGGTGCCCGCGAACGCGGTGGGGCCGTTGCACCAACTCGGTGTCGAGCTCTTCACCGATGCCGCCTGGTCCGGCACGGTGCATGTGGACTCGGTGAGCTGGTGAGTCCGAGGGGCCGCGTGCCTTCGTCCAGGCGCGTGGCCCCGTTCCGTTTCACCGGCGGATGCGCAGGATGACGTCCTTGCGTGGCCCGCAGTCTCCCCGGCCGTCGCAGTTGCTGGTGGTGACGTAGAGGTGGCCGTCCGGACCCATGATGGTCTCCCTCAGGCGGCCCCACTCGTTGCGCAGGTACACCTCGTGCCGGGTGACGTGCCGGGGGTTGTCGGGGGAGAAGACCACGCGGTGCAGGTGCCTGGCGCCGAGCGAGCCGACGAGCAGCGAGCCCTTCCATTCGGGGATGGCCTCGCCGGTATAGATGGCGGCACCGCCCGGGGGCACCGCGTCGTCCCAGGTGAGGGACGGGGTGACGAGCCCCTCGCCGGACTCGCAGCTGTAGAGGGTGGGCCAGCCCAGGTTGTCGCCCTTGCGCACCACGTTGACCTCGTCGTGTCCGCGGCGGAGCGTGTCGCCGCTGGGCCCGTGGTCGGTGAAGTAGAGGGTGTCCCGGTCCTTCCAGTCGAAGCCCTGGGCGTTGCGGACGCCGAGCAGGAAGGCCGCCTTGCCCGGGAAGGGGTTGTCGGCGGGCACCTCGCCCTCGGGAGTGAGGCGCAGCAGCTTGCCGGAAGGGGTGTCCATGGCCTGCGAGTTGTCCGGATCGCGCGCATCGCCCGTACCGACGTAGAGCATGCCGTCGGGACCGAAGCGGATGCGGCCGCCATCGTGGTACTTGCTCGCGGGGATGTCGCCGAGGATGACGCGGTCGAAGGTGGCGGTGGAATGGTCCTCGGAGAGCGTCCAGCGCTCCACGCGGTTGCGCGTGTCGCCGTTCGCGTCGTGGGTGACGTAGAGGTAGAAGCGCCGGTGGCTCGCGAAGTCGGGAGGGGCGGCGATGCCGAGCAGGCCGCCCTCGCTGCTCCTGGCGATCCGCACGGTGGCAACGGGGTTGGGCTGGAGCACGCCCTGGCGCAGCAGGCGGATGCGGCCGGGGCGCTCGGAGACGAGGGCGTCGCCCCCCGGGAGCCAGGCGATGCTCCAGGGGACCTCGAGCCCCTCGGCGACGACGTCGACGGTGATGGGCACGGTACCGTTGGGGCCGAAGTCGTCCTCGACGAGGATGCAGTCGGGAGCGGTCAGAAGCTTCGCCTGGCTCTTGCGGCAGCCGGAGCCAGCGGCGAGGACCAGGAGGGCGGAGAGCACGAGGCGGGTGCGCATGCCGCATCTATATCGTGGGACGCGCGTCGGGAGGTGGACGTGGTAGAGGGCCCGTGAGCCCGTGAAACCCTTCCTCCACCCCGCGCACTACAAGGCTCCCAGGGACCCGAGTGCCTACGCGTCGATCGACGTGCGCATGGAGCGCGCGCTCGCGTACATGGAGGAGGTCCGCGCCCGCTCGGGTCAGCGCCTCACGGTGACGCACCTGGTGGGCAAGGCCGCCGCGGATGCGCTGCGCCGCTACCCGGAAGCCAACGTCATCCTTCGCTGGAACCGTCCGTGGCTGCGCAAACGCGTGGGCGTCTGTGTCCTCGTGGTGCAGCCGCAGCACCAAGGCCGCGTGGACCTCACCACCGCCACCGTGCATGACGCGGACACGCTCTCGCTCCAGGACTTCGCCGCGGCCATGGAGGAGCGCGTCCAGACCGTGCGCCACCGCCGGGATGCCGTCATCGAGCGCGGCAAGCGGCGCTCCTACCGCATCCCTGGCCTCTTCATGAACGCCGCCCTGGACCTGCTCTCCTTCGTCTGGTTCACGCTGAACGTGGACCTCGCCTGGGTGGGCATGCCGAGAGACCCCTTTGGCTCCGTTGCGGTCTCCAACGTGGGCTCGCTGGGGCTCGAACGGGCCTGGCTGGCCATGGTGCCCTACACCCGTGTGGCCCTCTACCTCGCCCCTGGCGCCGTGCGTGATGTCCCCGTGGTCGAAGGGGACTTGCTCGTGGCCGGCAAGGGGATGACCCTCTCCTGCACCTTCGATGCGCGCCTCATCGACGAGGAGCTCGCCGCGCGCGTCCTGCGCCACATCGGAGATGCATTAGAGGACCCCACGTCCGCCTGGGGCCCCCCCGAGGTCCCGCGATAAGCTGGCGGGCATGAGATTGCCGCTCGTCCTCCTCCTGGCGTTCACCACGACCGCCTCCGCCGCACCCAAGCCCCAGGTTCCCGCTGGTTACTGGCCCGAGCCCCGCGTCGAGGCGCTCCTCGCCAAGACCGAGACGATCCGCCTCGCGCCCGACCTCTCGCGCCTCACCCCCGAGGAGCAGCGCGCGGTGAAGGCCCTCCTGGAGGTCGGGCAGATCTTCCAGCGCATCTACGAGCAGTCGCGGCACCCCGAGGCCCTGGAGGCGCACGCGCGCCTCGTCCGGCTGGACCAGCAGCTCGGGGGGCCGAAGCGGACGCGAGACCTGCTCACCCTCTACCGGCTCTCCCAGGGCCCCATCGCGACGACACTTGAGAACAAGCGGGAGGCCTTCCTCCCCGTGGCCGCCGAGCTGCCCACGCGCAATGTCTACCCCTCCGACCTCACGCGAGAGGAGGTCGAGGCGTTCCTGGCCCAGCACCCGGAGGCGCGTGACGAGCTCCTCGGCGAGCGGACCGTCGTCCGCCGTGCGACGAAGGCCAGTCTGGGAGGAGATCTCGCCGCGCTCGCGAAGCATCCGGCGCTCGCGCTGCTGCACCCCCGGCTCATCCCGTACCTGAAGTCGCTCGCGAAGAAGCCCGACCCGAAGACGCTCTACGCCGTGCCCTACCCGGTCGCGTACGCGGACGACTTCGTACGCGCGTACGAGCTGCTCATGAGCGCCGCGGACTCGGTGGAGAAGGGGGATGGGGAGTTCGCGCGCTACCTCCGCAACCGCGCGCGCGACCTGCTCTCGAACGATTACGAGAGCGGGGATGCGTCCTGGGTGACGGGCCGCTTTCAGCGCCTCAACGCGCAGATCGGCTCCTACGAGACGTATGACGACGCGCTCTTCGGCGTGAAGGCGTTCCACGGGGTGAGCCTGCTCCTCGTGAACGAGGATGCGACCCGCGAGCTGCGCCGGGCCCTGAGGGGCTTGCAGACCATCGAGAACGCGCTGCCCTACGCGAACCACAAGCAGATCCGCGAGGACATCCCGGTCGGCATCTACGATGTCATCGCCGACTTCGGACAGGCGCGCGGCACGAACACCGCGACCATCCTCCCCAATGATGCGCTCTTCGCGCGCCGCTATGGCCGCACCATCCTGCTGCGCGAGAACATCATGAAGAACCCCGACCTCTTCGCCGCCGATGATCGCGTCTGGCGCGCCGTCACCGCGGACGCGCATGCGAACGATCTGGCCGCCGAGGGGAACTTCCAGCGGACGCTCTGGCACGAGATCGGCCACTACCTGGGCGTCGACCGGGACGCGCGGGGCCGCTTGCTCGACGTCGCGCTGGAGGACTACGCGGACGCGCTCGAGGAGATGAAGGCGGACCTCGTCTCGCTGTTCGCGCTGCACGCGATGAACAAGGACGGGACGGTGAGTGACGCCACGCTGCGCGCGGTGCGGGCCTCCGGCATCCGGCGCACGCTGCAGAACGCGAAGCCGCGCCGCGACCAGCCCTACCAGACGATGCAGCTCATCCAGTTCAACTGGTTCCTGGAGCATGGGCTGCTCGAAGCCGACCCGAAGACCGCGCGCCTCACCGTCCGTTACGAGCGCTACCTGGACGTCGTCACCTCCCTGCTGAAGGAGGTGCTCGCCGTGCAGCACGCGGGAGACAAGGCCGCCGCCGCCCGCTTCTTCGAGCGCTGGGGCACGTGGAAGCCCGAGCTGCACGAAGTTCTCGCCGCCCGCGTCCGCGAGGCCCAGGGCGCCCGCTTCCGGATCGTTCACTACTCGGCCCTGGGGGAGTAGGCGTCAGCGGAGCGCGTGGAACCACCCGGCGTACGGGGTGTTCTCGACAAGCCGGCGGTTGAAGTCGGGAGCGCCGTCGGTCCACCACGGCGGCCCTCGTTCTCCGAGTGCCACCTTCGCCCGGTGTACCCGCGCTCGCGCCTCGCGCTCCGCCCTCGCGTCCCTGGCCCGGAGCGCCCGGCCCACGTCCCGCCGCGCGTGCATCAGCGCCTCCACCAGGAGCGAGCGCTGCCGGGGCCCGAGCGCGGGATTGGAGCACCGCCAGAGCCGCCCCTCCACCACGAGGTAGCGTCCATCCGGTGTCGTGGGGGGCCGCTTGTCCGTTCGGGGGGGCATCGCGATAACCTTCTCACCCATGGCTGGCGAGGAACGAGAACTGCGAGACACCGTGGAGCGACTCCAGGCGGAGCTGCGCGCGGCGAAGGACGAACTGACCCGCAGCCGTACCGAGATGGCGCGTCTGGAGCGGCTCTCGACCCGGGAGAAGCAGGATCGCGTGAAGGCCGAGGCCGAGCGTACCGCGGCTGACGCGAAGGCCCGCGACGCGGATGCCGCCTTCCAGCATGCCCTCTCCCGGCTCGAGCGCGCTCGCAAGGAGCTCAAGTCCGCGCCGGGGACTTCCTCCCAGGTGGAGCGCCATCGCTCCGGACCCCTGGCCAATGACGGCATCCGTCCCGATGCCATGGAGCAGAAGATCCGCTTCGCGGTGGGAGCCGTGGCGGGTGGCTTCTCCGGCTTCTACTTCGCGTTCGAATGGGGAATCACGTCGGGGGTGGTGACGCTCGCGGCCATCGGGGGCTCGGCCCTGATCGGTGGCGTGCTCGCGTGGTGGTACGGAGACCGTTACTGGACGCGCTGAGGCTGGATGGATGACGGGGCGCCCCCGGTCTCCTGGAAGCGCCCCGTGTGGAACCCTGGGCTCGCGCTACCCTCACCCCGTCCCTCTCCCGGAGGGAGAGGGGTGGTGGTGGTGGTGCCTCAGATGTCGAAGTAGAGCTGGTACTCCATCGGGTGCGGACGCAGGCGGATGGCGTCCACCTCCTTCTGCTTCTGCTCGATCCAGCTGTTGAGCGCGTCCTCGCTGAAGACGTCGCCCTTGAGCAGGAACTTGTGGTCCTTCTTCAGGCAGTCCAGCGCCTCGTCCAGCGAGCCCGGCATCTTCGGCACGTCCTTGAGCTCCTCCGGCGACAGCCCGTAGATGTCCTTGTCCAGCGGCTCGCCCGGGTCGATCTTGTTCTCGATGCCGTCCAGGCCCGCCATCAGCTGCGCGGCGAACGCCAGGTACGGGTTGCAGCTCGGGTCCGGCGAGCGGAACTCCAGGCGCTTGGCCTTGGGGCTCGCGCTGAACATCGGGATGCGGATGGACGCGCTGCGGTTGCGGCTCGAGTACGCCAGGTTCACCGGCGCCTCGTAGCCCGGCACCAGCCGCTTGTACGAGTTGTTCGTCGGGTTGCAGATGGCCGCCAGCGCCCGCGCGTGCTTGAGGATGCCGCCGATGTAGTGCAGCGCCATCTCGCTCATGCCCGCGTAGCCCTCGCCGGCGAACAGCGGCTTGCCGCCCTTCCACAGCGACTGGTGCGTGTGCATGCCGCTGCCGTTGTCCCCGTACAGGGGCTTGGGCATGAACGTCACCGCCTTGCCATGCCGCGCGGCCACGTTCTTGAGCACGTACTTGAACCACATCAGGTTGTCCGCCGTCTTCACCAGCGTGTCGAAGCGGAAGTCGATCTCCGACTGGCCCGCCGTCGCCACCTCGTGGTGCTGGCGCTCCACGGTGATCCCCACCTCACCGAGGATCCGGCACATCTCGTCGCGCATGTCGTTGTGCGCGTCCGTGGGCATCAACGCGTTGTAGCCGTCCTTGAAGTTCGGCTTGTAGCCCAGGTTGCCGCCCGGCTCCTCGCGGCCCGTGTTCCACGCGCCCTCGATGGAGTCGATCTCGAAGAACATGTGGTGCGGTTCCGTGCTGTAGCGCACCCCGTCGAAGATGAAGAACTCGGCCTCGGGTCCGAAGTAGGCCGTGTCCGCCAGGCCCGTGCTCTTGAGGTACTTCTCCGCGCGCGCCGCGATGTTGCGCGGATCCCTCATGTACTGCTCCTTGGTGATGGGATCGCTCACGTTGCACAGCAGCGCCAGCGTCGGCGTCTGCGTGAACGGATCCATCACCGCGGTGTTGGGGTCCGGCATCACCAGCATGTCGGAGTTGTGGATCTCCAGCCAACCCTTGATGGACGAGCCGTCGAAGCCGAGGCCCTCCTCGAAGATGCCCTCGCTCAGCTCGTGCAGCGGAACCGCGAAGTGGCGCCAGCGACCGATGAAGTCGATGAAGCGCAGGCTCACCATCTGCGCGCCGTGCTCCTTCGCGAACGAAAGCACGTCCTTCGCCGTCTTGGTGGTCATGGTGTTCCGAATCCTTTCCCCTGCCGGGTGGGTACTCCCAGGGCGTCGCGGACACTAGGGACGAGACCCTCCGGAGAAAAGAGGAACTTGCAGGAGGGTATTGGCCTCTCGACAGGGGAGCGCGCTGTTGAGCTGAAAACTTCCTGGAAGAGCACCCTGTCCACCGTTGGTCGGCATCGCGAGATGTGGAGGCTCCCCGGGCTGCCAGTCCTGGCGGCCCTGCTCCTTTTGTGCGGCTGCGCCACGGGGGGGCCGCCCTCGGGGCTGCTGACCTTCTCCCTTCGCGTGCGCTCCTTGGCTCCCCCTGGGCCACCGCGTGCGCTGGAGCAGCAGGACCTGCATGCGATGGCAGAGGCCGAGGCGCGGCGGCGACGCAAGAGCGAGGTCGAGGCCCTGGAAACAGCGGTGGCGGCGGTGCACGCTCGTGCCTGGGAGGAGGCCGGGGCCGAGGCTCGGGTGGGGGGACGGCTCGTGTTGCGCCTGAGGATGGACGGGCGAAGCCTGGTCCTCCGGGAATGCGTCGTGGAGCCAGGAGTGGGACCCGAAGGCGTGCCGGTGCGAGAGGCCTCCTTCCGTCTCGCGCTGAGGCGGGCGTTGCTACAGGAGGTCTGGGGCTGGAGCGGTGATGGGGTGGTGGTGCTTCAGCGTTCGTTGGAGGGCTGGGAACTCGCGGATTCCTCCGCCCCCGCGGCTTCCGCCACGCGCGGCATCAGGCCAACGGCCCGCCTGCCGGCCGTGTCGGCCCATGGCTCTTCCACCCCTGAATCCGTCCTTTCTTCGCGAGCCCATGGACCGGACATCTCTCTTCCCGGGTTGGATGAGACGAAGAGGGCGGAGGCCGAGCGCTGGAAGGCGGTCGAAGCGAAGCTGGAGGAGTACCTGCAATGGGGCCTGCGGTTGATGGAGACGCATGTCGCGCACCTGCGCCACATCGCTCCTGGTCACCGTCTCACCGACCACCCGCTGCGTGAGAAGTCGCTGTCGGCCCTCGTGAGTGCCACGCTGGCCTGGGCCTACGCTCATACCGAGGATCCGGACTTCCTGCGCCGCAGCCCCTCAGAGGTGGCCCTCTACCTATTGGCCAGCCGCTCCGCCCTGGCCACCGCGATCGAGCTGGGCAAGCGAGCACCGCCTCACCTCGACTACACCCCACCTCCCGAGGACACGTACACCTCGGAGGAGTTGCTGCTGGAGCTCGCGGTGGGCTTCATGCCCGGTGTGGGTGAGGTGATGGACCTGGATGCCGCCTTCACTGGATTCAGCCTCACCGGCCACCGTCTCAGCGAGCCCGAGCGCCTCTTGTCCGCCGTGGGGGTACTGCTGCCCTTCGTGAACGGCAAGCTGCTGAAGGAGGGAGGCGATGCGGCCCTGCAACGTGTCGCGCTCCTGACTGGCAAGGGCCTGGACGAGGTGCGGGTGCTTTCGCGTGTCGCCTCCCACCTCGCTCCCGAGGACGTGCGGGAAATCGAGCGTCTGTTGCGCAACGCCGCGGAAGGGCGCGCTTTGACCCAGGGGGACTTGGAGTTCCTCCAACGCGTGGCCCTCCGGCTGGAGACGCCCGTGCGCGAGGCTTCGGAGTCATTTCGGCGTGGAGAGAAGCTACCCCTGCTGGGCGTTCGGACTCTTTCGGATGGTTCGCGGCTGTTGCCTGGGACTCCCGGGCACCTGGCCCAGTGCTGGGTGGACTACCAGTTCCGCCACCCCGGCAAGTACCCGCGCTTCTCATACGGGATGGACCCCGAGTGGGAGCGCCTCTACCGCTCCATTCTCGCCAACAAGCCCGTGGGCAATGCCTTCGAGAACGCCATCCTCGCGCGGCAGGGCTATGTGAAGAACACCGCGATGATGATGCCTCCACCCGGTGGTATGGCCTCGGGTTTCATCCCCGACTCGGTGCTCGGCAACCCCGGCGAGCTGGTGTGGGGCAAGCCCTACCACTTCGTCGAGGCCAAGGCGCGCAACGAGCTGGCCCATACCGGCAACCTCAAGGTCATGCTCGATTACGTGCGCGAGTACGGAGGTCACGTCGAACTCTGGGTCCGTTCCACTCTGCATCCGGATGGGGCAACGCGGCTCAGCGCGCCTCTCCAGAAGGTGCTGCACGAGCTTCAAGATCTCGGCAGAGTGACGCTTCTCTCCCACCCCTGATGAGCTTCATGCGTAAGCCTCTGACGACACGCGTCTGCCTGCCCCCCGGCATCCCATCAGTCGAGGTCATGAGCGAGTTCCTCCACCTTGCTTTCGAGAAATTCCGATGGTTCTCGCCGGTGAGGTATGGGGTGGCCTCCCTGACCGGCAGGCTCAACCCGGACGACATCGATTACGACGCACTGCTGCGCTTCTATGAGCAGCGCGATACCCTCTGCGTCACGGCCAGGACGGATCGGGATTTCTTCCTCGTCTTTCCATCGAAGCCCGGCGATCCCCCCTACGCGGGTGGCATTACCTGGGTGACGTCAGTGACGTGTGCGTCGAAAGTTTCCTGGCGTGAGGCCCACCTTCAGCAGGTGATCGAGATCATGCGCCTCGTGCGCTCTCCCTTCGCGTTCTCCTCGAGGGACGATGACATCGAACGCAAGACCCGGCGCTGGGTGCCTCATGAAAAAGGAGGCCAGATCTGGACCTCGATCGTACGGGACTACAGCCAGGGCCTCGCCGGCCTCTTCTGGAGGAACTTCTACGGCCCGCCCTTCATCCGGCTCTTCGGCGAGCGTCTCGCGTCCCTACCGTCCGAGTACCGCAAGCCGCTCGGGGATGAGCTCGTTCTCGTGCAGCCCTACGTGCTTCCCACCGAAGCAGGCACTGACGCGGGGGCGGCCCGGGAGCGCGAGCTCATCGCGCACCTCGGGCCCGAGTGCTTCTACGACCACACACACCACGTGCCGCCCACCCGCTGCCCGGTGCTCGACCCTCTCACCGAGCCTCTACACTGACCGGGATGCACCTCAGCGCTTCGCGCGCGTGAGCAGGCCCACCGAGCCGAGGATGGCTGCCATGGCGACGAAGCCCCAGGTGCTCAGCGATTCGCCCGCGAGGAACGTACCGAGCAGCACGGCCACCATCGGGTTGACGTAGGCATAGCTGGTGGCGAGCGCGGGCCGGGCGTTGCGCAGCATGTAGCCGTACGCGCTGAAGGCCACCAGCGAGCCGAAGATGATCAGATAGCCCAGGGACAGGAGGGCGCGCGGCGTCGGCAGGGTGGTGAGGTGCTCGCCCGCTCCGAAGCTGAAGAGTAGGAAGATGGCTCCGCCGGTGATCATCTGCGTGGCGGTGGACATGAGCCCCTCCGCCATCGGCAGCCGGCGCGTCCAGATGGAGCCGAACGCCCAGCTCAGCGGGCCCACCAGCAGCGCGAGCACGGCCCATGGATTGCCGCTCATGTCGCTGCCGAGGTTGAGCAGCAGCAGGCCGCAGAAGCCGATGCCCAGGCCCCAGCGCTCGGCCCGCCCGGGCCACTGGCCGAACAGGCCGCTAAAGAGCGCGGTCCACAAGGGCACGCTGCCCACCACGATGGCCACCACTCCCGAGGGCACCCACTGCTGCGCGAAGACCACGGCGCCGTTGCCCACGACGAGCAGCAGGAAGCCGATGAGGGCACCCGCTCCCCACTGGCGCGCCGAGGGGTTGGCGTACCCGCGCAGCCGCAACACGAGGTAGAGGATGGCGCCTGCCACCACGTAGCGCACCCCCGCCATCAGGAAGGGCGGGAAGCCTCCCTGGAGCACCCAGTGGATGGCCAGGTACGTCGAGCCCCAGATGGCGTAGAGCGCGAAGAGGCAGAAGTAGAGCGTCCCGCGGCTCATGTCCGCGGTGGTGGACTCCGCCGGCAGCGTGGCGGAGGGAATCGAGGAGGAAATGGTGGACAAGGCGTCGCGCTTTTAACGCCCGACCCCACTCCTCGCGATGTACTCCGTCAGCATACCCGCCAGGCCGAGTGCTCTGCCCGGTGGCTCACATCTGACGCCTGGGGCGTCGGTTCTCCGACAGCGGATACCCGAGGGTGGCGGGGAGGGGTTGCCCGCGGGCGCCTCACGTTACCCGGGCGTGCTCGCCGGGCATCGTCCCCGAGGACGACGCGCGCCCTGGAGCCGAGGCTTACCAGTGAGCTGGACCGTACCTGCCGCGTGGCACGGCCCTGGGTCGCGCGGCGGCCGGAAAGGTGGTGGAATGGGCCTCCACCGCTCGTACCCTGGCCGGACTCCGTCCAGGCGGGCGGGGGATTGAACCGTACCCTCCATCTTCTTAATCTTTCAGGGCATTCTCGCTGTTTTCGTCGGCCGTGCCGAAGCGCCGTTGGGGAGTGTGAGCAGAGATGTCCGAAGAGTTGGGTGAGCGCGAGAAGGAAGTCCTCCGAGCCGTCGTGCAGGAATACATCGCCCGGGGTGGTCCGGTCGGGAGCCAGCACCTGGCGCGCAAGCCGGAGTTCGACGTGTCCTCCGCCACGCTGCGCAACGTGCTGGCGGACCTGGAGGAGCTGGGCTTCCTGGAGAAACCCCACACCTCGGCCGGCCGGGTGCCCACGGACCGCGGCTATCGCTTCTACGTGGACACGCTGGTGCAGCTGAGGGATCCGGGGCCGCGCGACCGGGAGCTCATCCACGCGGGGCTCTCGCACGAGACGGGCATGGAGGAGATGCTCGGCGAGGCCTCGCGCCTGCTGCACTCGCTCACCCGGCACGCGGGAGTCGTCGTCACCCCGCGCCCGGACGTGGCCATCTTCCACCGCATCGAGTTCGTCCGGCTGCGGGAGGACCGCGTGCTGGCCATCCTCGTGGGGCAGAACGGCCAGGTCATCAACAAGCTCCTGTCGGTGGACTTCCCCGTCACCTCGGACGAGCTGCTCAAGGCGAGCAACTACCTGTCCGAGCTGCTGCACGAGGTGACGCTGGAGGAGGCGCGTGAGCGCATCCGTGGCGAGCTGGACCAGGAGCAGGCGCTCTACAACGTGCTGACGGCCAAGGCGCTCAAGCTGGGCGCGGCGGCCACGGACCTGCAGACGGGGGAGCGCGTGCTCATCGAGGGCACGGGCTCGTTCCTGGAGCAGCCCGAGTTCGCCGACGTGGAGCGCATGCGCGCGCTCTTCAAGACGCTCGGGGAGAAGCACAAGCTGCTGGCGCTGCTGGACCGGGTGCAGCGGGCGCGCGAGATGCAGATCTTCATCGGCACCGAGAGCGAGTTCTCCTCGGCGGGTGACGTGACGGTCATCGCGAGCCCCTACGGCAGCCGGGAGCAGGTGCTGGGGACGGTGGGCGTCATCGGGCCCACGCGGATGAACTACCAGCGCATCATCCCGCTGGTGAACTTCACCGCCCAGGCCCTCTCGAGCGCGCTGGACAAGGCGTGAGCCTTCCCTTTCCCCCTCTCCCTCTGGGAGAGGGCCGGGGTGAGGGTCTACTCGCGGCGAAGCTCGAGCCGAGCGGGCTCCTGGACGGCCGGTGACACGGTTCCAGTGGCCTCCCATTGGGTGGGGCGGAGCCACATCAAGACGAACGCCGCGATGCACAGGGCGGCGGCGATCAAGAGTGGGACGAGAGAACGGTGTCGCACGGGCCCCTCCGTGGGGATGGCCGGTCGCCATCCTGGAGAGGGAAATCCTAGTGGGAAATGGGGCGGTTGCCGAGATTCCGGCTCAATGCGGGGCGGGAGCGGGCGCGTAGACGCGCAGGGCCGCTGGGGCGAGCTCGAAGCGTATCGGGGTGTGTCCGATGAGCTCTCCGTCCGCGTTGATGTCCTGGGGCGGCTGGGCATCCACGTACAGGTACGCGGTGCGCACGGAGGTGACGGCCGGGTGGGAGACATGCTCGCCGCGGCGCAGGGACAGCGCGACGCGGGCCAGGGTGGACAGGTCCTGCATGTGGCCCAATCCGGTGCCCTCGCGTCCGGACTCGGCCGAGGGCGCCGCGATGGTGTAGGCGTCCAGGCGGTGGTCGTCGAGCGTGGCATCGGGAGTCACCATGTTGCCCGCGCCGTGGTAGCGCCCGTTGCCCACCACGAGCTGGAGCACGTCCCGCTCCAGGTCTCCCCGGTCGGTCGTCATCCGCACGTGGAAGGGCTGATGTTCCCAGAGCTCGGCGACGGCTGCCACGGGGTAGGCCAGCTTGCCCACGCGGCGCTTGAGCTGGGGTGTCAGCCGCCGGGCGATGGCGGAGGCCAGGCCGAGGCTCGCCGCGTTGAGGAAGGGCCGCCCATTGGCGAGCCCCACGTCCACCCGCGCCGTGTAGCCGGCGGCGATGATGTCGCAGGCGGCCTCCAGCGTGGGGGGAATGCCGAGCGAGCGCGCGAAGTCGTTGCCGGTGCCCAGCGGCAGCACGCCCAGCGTCACGTTGCGTCCGAGCAACAGGCGTACGGCGTGGTTCAGCGTGCCATCCCCGCCGCCGATGAGGACGCGCCGCACACCGCTGTCCAGGGCCTCGCGCAGCACCTGCTCCATGCGCTTGGGCCGGGAGAGCCGGTAGCAGGTGGCGACGGGAATCCCGCGTGACTCGAGCGCCGCGAGCGTGGCCGGGAAGGCCTCGCTTCCCATGCGGCACTTCTTGTTCACGATCAGCAGCGCGGGCCCTTCATCGGGGGCGCCACGCTTGGGCGGTGCGGTGAGTGCGGCATCTGGAAGAGCGTCGACGGCCATCGTCGTCGAAGATGCGCACGGGCGGGCAGGGAGGCCAGGGATGGCCCAGGACGCCCGGTCGGCTCCCTCGGTTCTTCGCTAGGACCATCAGGAGGGCGAGGGCTTGTCACATCGATTGGCGCCGCATGTCCTACTTCACTAGATTGCGCGGTATCGTACTTCATTGCATGGGTCGTGCAGGGGAGTGCCGCGCGGATGGCGATGCAAGGGAGTTGCTCCTTGAGTGACGTTCCAGCAAACCGAAGCCTCTACGGCCAAAGGCCGAGCAAGAGTGCGGACACCGCGCGGCGGCGTGAGTTCGAGCGGATCGCCGCGATGACTCCTCGGCAACGTGTGTTGCTTGCGCTCTCGCTCAAGGAGCGTATGCGCCTCATTGGGGGGGCCGAACGCCTACGGAATGGGGAGGCGGAGCGCAAGTGAGTGACCCTGGGACCGGCAACCGTCAGGAACGTACGATCGAAGTGGCCGAGAGGGTGGCGGAGGTTCTGGCGCAGCACGCGGTCCCATCCGCGGTCATTGGTGCGGTAGCACTCGCTGTCCACCTCTACCCTCGCTACACCGAAGACTTCGATCTGGCGATCAACACGAATCCCTTCCCCACGCTCCGCCGTGTCGAAGAGGCCCTCTTGCGGGAGGGCTTCGAGGCGCGGTTCGATGCTCCTGACGCCGATGATGCGCTCGGAGGTGTCCTGCGCGTGATGGGCGATGATTTCGAGCCGATAGAGGTCGTGAACTTCCAGAACCCATGGCCGGGGGCTCGTGATTGCACCGTGCTGGCGAGGGAAGCTTTGCGTGAGGCCAGCATACCGCTCAGCCCGGAGAGTCCGTTGCGAGTCGTCGGTTTGCCCTACCTCATCGCGTTGAAGCTCTACGCGGGGGGCAGGAAGTCAACGAACGACGTCATCGAACTGCTCGAGCGCAACCGTGACCACCTGGAACTCGCCGAGCTGCGTGACGTATGCAACCGCCACGGGCTCGGCGCGGCGCTGGAGCCCCTCCTTCAGGAGCTCGGCTTCGCGTAGACGTCAGCGCGACTCCTCGTCCTTGGCGGCGGCCACCGCGTCCGCGGCCCACGGCCAGGTGTCGCGCGAGGACTCATAGTGGGCCAGCAGGTCCGCCGGGTCCTTGTAGATGGCGCGGCAGCCCGCCGTGCGCAGATCCTCCTCGGGGAAGCCGCCGCACAGCACGCCCACCGTGGGCACGCTCAGCTTGCTCGCGGCCAGCGCGTCGTAGGGCGTGTCTCCGATCACCACCACGCTGTGTGGCTCCGGCCGGCCGAGCTTCTCCAGCGCCGCCTCGAAGATGTCCGGGTGCGGCTTGGACTTCTCCGCGTCGGCCTTGGAGGTCTCCGTGTCCGTCAGCCCCTCGAGGCCGCACAGCTGGACGTAGTGCTCCAACTCGTCCCCCTTGGCGCTGGAGGCGAGCGCGATGCGCAGGCCGTCCTGGCGCAGCCGCTGGACCAGCTCTCGCACCTTGGGGAAGGGGCGCAGCTTGGGCATGAACTCCCGCTTGAAGAGCGCGGAGCGGTAGTCGCTCAGCTCCTGGCCGAACTTCTCCAGCTCGTCCTCGGTGAAGAAGACGGGCATCAGCTGGTCCGAGCCCTTGCCAATCTGACTGCGCACGTGCGCGAAGGGCACGTCCCGACCGAACTCCAGGAAGGCGCGCCTCCATGCCTCGGCATGCTCGTCCACCGAGTCCACCAGCGTGCCATCCACATCGAAGATGACGCTTCGCACCAGGGCCATTCCGTCGCACTCCTTCCAGGTAGGGAAGGTGGGAACGCCCCTGGTGGGCTTCAACCCCAGCGGCGCTCCTACTGTGCGCCCGCCACCGCGAACGTCTTGGTCTGAACGGCGTATCCCTCGGGGGCGGTGAGCGCGAAGGTCTCCGAGGGCAGGGTGGGGTTGAGCTCCACACGCGTGAGGGTGGTCTCCGCGACCTTCTGGGCGCCCGCCCACTGGGTCAGCCGCTTGGGCACGCACACGGCCAGGGCCTGGTCGCAGTGCTCCTCCTCCACCCGGATTTCCGAGGTATCACCACCACTGCGGATGCGCTTGCCGAGGAAGTCCATGGCGGGCCAGCGCAGCACGTACGTCACCTCCACGTCGCTGCCCGCGGGCTTCACCGTCAGCTCCACGGCTTCGGGGCCGCGAGGGTGGGGGACGCGCTGGGCGCTTACTCCCTGGCTCGGTAGCAGCGGGGCACGGAAGCCCTCGGGGGCGAAGGGCGCGAAGATCTGCGTGAGCGCGCCCACGCGCTGCTCCGGGGCCAGCTCGTCCTTGTAGTGGAAGAACCGTCTGGCCGCGTCGTCGCGCTCGAAGAAGTGCTCTCCATCCCAGGCGTAGGTGCGCGAGGCGGGCGCGCCCAGCGTCCCCATCATCTTCTGCGGCGCGCGGTAGGCGAAGGAGAACTCCATCGTCTGGGGACCTTCCTGGGCGGTGCCCGCCAGCACGTAGCTGGTGAGCTTGCCGTCGCGGACGCCCAGACGCTGTTTGGCGTCGGAGAGCAGGGCGGACGTGCCGTCCGGGCGGCGGCAGCCGGCGAGGACGAGCAGGACGAGGGGCAGGAGACGAGCGCGCATGGAGTCCGGAAAATGAAGAAGGCCCCCCCGTCGCCGGGGAGGCCTTCGCACACTACGTGCAAACGGCGGATGCTGACTACTTCACCGCCACGCCCACGGCGCCCGACACGGGGAAGCCGATGATGAGACCGCCCAGGGCGAAGATGCCGTGACGCGGGGTGGTACCGGCGGTGAGCAGGTGCACCCGGTTGCCGCCCATGGCCTTGGCCTCGGCCACCAGGAGCTTGTTCACCACGGTGTCCAGGTCGCTCTGCACCAGGTCGATGACGTGGAAGATGGCGGTCAGGCCGAGCGCGGTGCCCTGGATGACGGCGATGGGCTCGGCGCCCTGCACGTGGATCTCGTTGCCAGAGACCACGGCGGTCTCCACGCTGGTGCACGCCACGAGGCTGCTCGCCACAACCGCCGAAACAATGGCCTTCTTCATCTGTGTGTCCCCTCTCGAGTCAATGCCTTTGGTACCCTTGCCAGTCAGCCGTCCTGGCCCCTGGCGGGTCGATGGGTCCTCAAGCTGCCACGGTGTCGTAGCAAAGGCGCCTCTCAAGTCAAGCAATGGATCCTGCCAATATCGGGAGATGCCCAATGGTCGCGGCCCCGCGTTGAAATGATGGCCGGGCGTTGCTACCCCCAGCAGACCCATGGAGAGCGCCCAAGTCCGCCCCGCGAACCGTCTCTGGCTGCACCTGCTGCTCTTCGTGCTGACCGCCGGGACGACTTCGTTCACCTTTGACCATGCGTTCCTCGGCACGGCGCTCCCCTGGGACGAGCGTCTGTCGGGAGCGCTGGCCTTCAGCGCCGCGCTGCTCGCCATCCTCGGCTCGCACGAGATGGGCCACTACGTGCTGGCGCGCCTGCACGGGGTGGACGCGTCGCTGCCGTACTTCATCCCGGTGCCCTACCTGGGGGTGGGTACGCTGGGGGCGGTCATCCGCATTCGCGGCCGCATCCCCGACAAGAACGCCCTGGTGGACATCGGGGCGGCGGGGCCGCTGGCGGGGCTGGCGGTGGCGCTGCCCATCATCGCCTGGGGGCTCGCCCACTCGACGGTGGTGGACTCGCCACCGGTGTCCTCGTCCTTCCCGGGGGAGGAGTCGCTCTGGAGCCTGGGGAAGGACCTCTTGTTGTGGGTCCAGGTGAAGCTGGGCCACCTGCCCCCGCCCTCCGAGCCGCCCTTCACCGGGCACATGCAGTGGGTCTTCAGTGACGGCCTGCTGATGAAGGGCCTGCAGTGGCTGGTGCTGGGGCCGCTGCCCGAGGGCAAGGACGTGATGGTCCACCCGGTGGTCATCGCCGGCTGGTTCGGTCTGCTGGTGACCCTGCTCAACCTCATCCCCGTCGGCCAGTTCGACGGAGGGCATCTGGCCTTCGCCCTGTGGGGCAGGCATGCTCGGTGGGTGGGCAAGGCCATGGCGCTGGTACTGCTTTTCCTCACCCTCTTCTACACGGTCACCTGGGGTGTCTGGCTCCTGGTGGCCACCAGGCTGGTGGGCTTCGGTCACCCGGAGGTGATTCAGCCAGCCGAGCCTTTGGGGCTCGGGCGGAAGCTGGTCTGCGCGGTATGCTTCCTCGCCCTGGCGGGGTGTGCGATGCCCGTGCCCATCCGAATGGTGATCTGGTGAAGTACTTCTGTGAGGCTTGCGAGCGGCTCGTTCCTCCGGCGTCGTACCGGTTGGAGTTCGGTCTGCTCGTGCTCAAGTGCTCCCGCTGCAAGGTGGAGATGCGCTGCGGGCCGGACGTGGACGAGGCGCCCGCGCCAGCGCCCGCCGCTCCTCCCAAGACGATCGACGCGCCGGTCATCATGCTGGGCGTGGGCGACGCGGAGCCCGACCCCATCGAGAACGAGCCCACCCGGCGTGTGGCGGTGCCCGCGTCCGTGCTCGCGGCCATCGAGTCGGAGGCCCGGGAGAATCGCCGCAAGAAGGAGTCCTCCGCGCCCGCGCCCGTGGCGGAGGTGAAGATCTCCGCGTTGGAGTTCGTGGCGGCGGCGAAGGCTGCGGCGGCCGAGCCCGTGGTGGCCAAGGAAGTGCTGTCGGAGCTGCCTCCGGCGAGGACTCCGGCGCCGAAGTTCCCGATGTCGGAGGCCGCGGCCTCGAACCTGGTGGTGCTGCGGCTCACGGATGTGCACGGGCGCTCGCCGGAGTCCAAGCCGGCGGCGGAGCCCAGGCCGGCGGAGTCCAAGCCGGTGGAGTCCAGGACCGTGGCGGAGGCGGCACCGGCGCGGCCGTCCATCGCCGTGCGCGCGGTGTCGGAGTCCTCGGCGGACGATCCCTTCATGCCGCCGCCGGGCTACTGCCCCAAGTGCATCGGGCCTCGCAAGGATGGCTCGGTCGTGTGCCCCTTCTGCGGGCTCGAGTACGCGCGCTTCCGGACCGACGAGTTTCGTCCCTCGCCGGCCGTCGCCTCCACGTGGCTGGGAGTGCAGGAGCTGTGGGAGAGCAAGGGCGCGCACGACAAGATTCTGGCGCTGGCCTCGGAGAAGGGTGAGCTCGCCGGGCTGGGCCGGCTCTACCGCATCCGGCTGGCCCGCAATCCGGACGATGCCATGGCGAAGCGCGGGCGCGAGGAGGTGCTCCGCCTGGCCACGGCCAGCTCGACCCTCATGCCCTCGTCGCCGCCGGACAAGCGCGCGAAGGTGAAGACGGCCGCGCTGGGACTGCTGTTCTTCATCCTGGTGATGGCGGCCGTGCTCATCATCTACCAGACCCGCCGCATGCTGGCGGGCGGGCCGTAGTGCGCGACGCGCTCGCCATCAACCTCTCGTGGCTGCTGCGCCTGCGCTGGGGCGCCATCGTCGGGCAGGTGGCGCTCATCCTCGGGGTGCACTTCGGGCTGGGCATGCCGCAGCGGCTGGGGCCGCTGTTCGCCACCATCGCCGTGGCGGTGGCCAGCAACGTGGCCCTGGGGCTGTGGGCCCGGCGCGAGCGCCCCATCCGCCAGTGGCTGCCGTGGGCGGTGATGGCGCTGGACGTGGTGCTGCTCACGGTGCTGTTGGACCTGAGCGGTGGCCCCTTCAACCCCTTCAGCGCGCTGTACCTGGTGCACATCGCGCTGTCGGCGGTGGTGCTGCGCGCGGGGTGGACGTGGGCACTGACGGGGCTGGCCATCTCCTGCTTCGGCGTGCTCTTCGTGAACCACCTCTGGTTCCCCCGGGGAGGGGGCGAGTCGGCGGCGGCGCACCACCACATCCACGACGTGCGGATGCACCTGGAGGGCATGTGGGTGGCCTTCGCGCTGGCGGCGGGCTTCATCGTCTATTTCGTCCAGCGGGTGACGCGGGCGCTGGCCGCGCGTGAGGCGGAACTGGTGGCGGCCCGGGCGGACTCGGCGCGCCACGAGAAGCTGACGGCGCTGGCCACGCTCGCCGCGGGCGCCGCGCACGAGCTGTCCACGCCGCTGTCCACCATCGCGGTGGTGGCCCGGGAGCTGGAGCGCCACCTGACGCGCACCGGGGCGGCGGCCTCCTCGCTCGAGGACGTGCAGCTCATCCGCCAGCAGGTGGCGCGCTGCCGGGACATCCTCACGCAGATGGCCACGGACGCCGGGGCGAGCCGGGGCGAGTCCATGGTGGCGCTGGCGCCCGCGGCGCTGGTGGAGGAGGCGCTGGAGGGGCTGCCGGGCCGCGAGCGCGTGCGTGTCGAGGTGGACGCCCGGGCGCGCGAGGAGCGGGAGCTCGTCCCCGCGCACGCCTTCGCCCGGGCCATCCGGGGCGTGGTGAAGAACGCCCTCCAGGCCTCGGCGCCGGGAGCCGAGGTGCGGCTCTCGCTGTCGCGGGAGGTGGAGGGCTGGCGGCTCACGGTGGATGACTCGGGCCAGGGCATGTCGGCGGAGGTGCTCGCGAGGGCGGGCGAGCCCTTCTTCACCACCAAGGCGCCGGGGGAGGGCATGGGACTGGGGCTCTTCCTCACGCGCGCGGTGCTGGACCAGCTGGGAGGGCGGCTGGTGATGGGCTCCACACCCGGCGAGGGGACGACGGTGAGGCTGTCGTGGCCGGCGGGGGGGCTGCGACAATCCGCCGCGTTGTCTTCGGAGGCGTCCCGGGTGCAGTTAGGCCCATGACGAGCCCCAGGCCCGACCATGCCCCCACGCTGCTGCTGGTGGACGACGAGGCGGTGTTCCGTGAGCGGCTGGCGCGCGCCTTCCGCGAGCGCGGCTTCGAGGTGAGCACCGCCGGCTCCTACGACGAGGCGCTCGCGCTGGCCTCGCGGGAGTCCCCCGAGCTGGCGGTGGTGGACCTGCGGATGCCGGGGCGGAGCGGGTTGGAGCTGGTGCGGGGCCTGCACGCGCTGGATGCGTCCACCCGCATCATCGTCCTCACCGGCTACGGCAGCATCGCCACGGCGGTGGAGGCGGTGAAGCTGGGGGCGTTCAACTACCTGCCCAAGCCGGCGGACGTGGACGACCTGATGCTGGCCTTCTCGCGAGGCCCGGGGGAGAGCACGCAGGTGACGGAGGACTTCCAGCCTCCGTCCCTGGCACGCGCCGAGTGGGAGCACATCCAGCGCGTGCTCACCGACTGCGGCGGCAACATCTCCGAGGCGGCGCGGCGGTTGGGACTGCACCGCCGCTCGCTGCAACGGAAGCTGCAGAAGTACCCGCCCGCGCAGTAGCGGCGGATTGCCTCAGGACGAGGCCGTGTCCGTGGCCAGTCTGGCAGGGGCGGGCGCGGGCTGCTCGCGAATGCCCACCAGCACCAGGAGCGCGGCCACCACGAGCGCGCCGAGCATCACCTGGAAGCCCGCAGCGGCGTCGTTGTCATTGGCCTTGATGACGTAGCCGATGAGGATGTTGGTGAGGAATCCGCCAATCTGCCCACCGGTGTTGATGAAGCCCGCGCCCGAGCCCATGAGCCGGGGGGGCACGAGAATCATGGGTAGGGTCCAGATGGCGCCCGCGGCCATGAAGAGCAGGAAGCCGGCGATGCACTGGGCGACCATGTACTGCACGGGGTCGTTGATCTGCGTGAACAGATAGAGGCAGATGCCGCCGATCGCCTGACAGCCGAACACCAGGTACTTGCGCCGGCCGCGGAACCAGCGATCCGACACGTAGCCGGCGAGCATGCAGCCGATGCCGCCACAGAGGAACGGGAGCGCGCCGACGAAGCCGGTCCTCTGCAGGGAGAGCTTCTTCACCTCGAGCAGGTACGTGGGCAGCCAGTTGAGCCAGCCGTACATGGTGAGGTTGTAGATGAGGGCCACGAAGAAGAGCACCCAGATGGGGGGCGAGCCGAGCAGCTGGCCGAAGCTGGCCTTCTCCAGCGTCTGCTCCGCGTTGGCGGCCTGGGAACGGCTGTCGCGCTCGAACTCCTCGAGCTCCTCGGCAGAGACGCGCGGGTTCTCGCGGATGGAGTTGGTGATGTAGAGGGCGGCGGCCAGCACGCAGACGACTCCGGCGCCGCCGAGGACGTAGAAGCTCACCCGCCAGCCCAGCATGGGCAGGAACCAGGCGAGCAGCAGCGAGGAGATGGCCGGTCCGAAGGCGATGGACGAGAGGATGAGCGCGTTGGCGGTGCCGCGGTTCTTCTTCGAGTACCAGTTGCCGATGACCTTCCAGACGGCCGCCGGGAAGATGCCCTCGCCGATGCCGAAGAGGAAGCGCACCACCAGCATGCTGGCGAGGCCTCCGGCCACACCGGTCATCGCGGTGAAGAAGGACCACCAGACGAGCGCGACGAGGATGACCTTCCGGGGGCCGATCCGGTCGGCCATCATCCCGCCGGGAATCTGGGACAGGGCGTACCCGAGGAAGAAGGCGCTGAGGATCCACCCCACCTTGTCCGGGCCGATCTCGAACTCCCGGGCCATGAAGGGGATGGTCATGTTGATGGCCATCCGGTCCAGCCAGGCCACGAGGTAGCAGAGCAGCAGGACGAGCCCGACCTTGTAACTGGTCTTGAAGGACATGGGGCCGGAACATACCCCCCAGGCAGGGAGACAGGCCAATCGGGCACAAAACCCGACGAGCGGGCGGCGCACTGTTATCCTGCTGTGCCTCCCCCTCACGCGCACCCGTCCGGAATGTCCCTGCCCGCTCCCTCGCTTCGCCCCTCCGTCGACACGCTGCTCGGCCCCGGTGGCGCGCTCCAGGCCGCGCTGGAGAACTACGAGTACCGTCCGGAGCAGCTGCAGATGGCGCGCTCGGTGGAGAAGGCCTTCAACGAGCGGGGTTACCTGCTGGCCGAGGCGGGCACGGGCACGGGCAAGACGCTGGCCTACCTGGTGCCGGCGCTGCTGTCGGGCCGGCGCGTGGTGGTGTCCACGGCGACGAAGACGCTGCAGGAGCAGATCTTCTTCAAGGACCTGCCGCTGCTGCGCGAGCGCATGGGGCTGTCCTTCGACGCGGCGTACCTCAAGGGGCGCAGCAACTACCTGTGCCTGCACCGCTACGACAAGTTCAGCAAGGATCCGCAGTTCACCACGCGTGAAGAGGGCCGATACTGGAAGCACCTGCAGGCGTGGGCGAGCCGCACGGAGACGGGGGACCGGAGCGAGCTGGAGCTGCCCGAGTCCTTCAGCGCCTGGGCCCGGCTGTCGACCACGTCGGACACGTGCCTGGGTTCGAAGTGCCCGGTGTACGAGAGCTGCCACGTGACGCGGGTGCGGCGGGCGGCGGAGTCGGCGGACCTGCTGGTGGTGAACCACCACCTCTTCTTCGCGGACCTGGCGCTCAGGGGCCGGGGCCAGCGGGGCGAGGGCGTGCTGCCGCAGTACGATGCCGTCATCTTCGACGAGGCGCACGCGCTGGAGGACGCGGCGGGCAGCCACTTCGGGCACTCGGTGTCCAGCTTCCGGCTGGAGGACCTGGTGCGGGACGCGCTGGCCGTGCTGCCGACGAGTGACTCGCGCTTCGGGATGCTGTCCTCGCTGGTGGTGCGCCTGCGCACGCACTCGGAAGCCCTCTTCTCCCAGGCGCCGCGGGTGCTGGGCCTCAACGACAACGAGGGCGCGGTGGCGCTGAAGCCGGACCGGCTGGCGCAGCTGTCGGGTTCCATCGAGCAGGTGAAGGAGGCGCTCTCGGCGCTCTCTGCCTTCACCACGACGGAGCGCGAGCCGGAGCTGACGCTGCTCACCCGCCGGTGCGCGGAGCTGGTGGCGGACCTGTCCTTCCTGGAGAAGGTCGAGTCGAACGACCACGTGTACTGGGCGGAGGCGCGCGGGCGGGGCGTCTTCCTGCGCGCGAGCCCCATCGAGATCGCCAGGGAGCTGCAGGAGCGCCTCTACGGAGGGGTGGACACGGTGGTGTTCACCTCGGCGACGCTGGCGGCGGAGGGCCGCTTCGACTTCTTCGCGCGGCGCATGGGGCTGTACGACGAGGAGGGCGTGCCGGTGGCGAGCGTGCGCACCGTCTCGGTGCCCAGCCCCTTCGACTTCGAGGAGCAGTCGGCGTTGTACCTGCCCACGCACCTGCCGGACCCGGCGGCCCCCGGCTTCATCGAGGCGGCGGCGGAGGAGATCATCCGGCTGTGCGAGGTGACGGGAGGCCGGGCCTTCGTGCTCTTCACCAGCCTGCGCAACATGGAGCGGGCGCACGCGCTCGCGCGCAACCGGCTGCCCTACCAGGTGCTGTTGCAGGGCGAGCGCCCCAAGCAGCAGTTGCTGGAGGCCTTCCGCGAGCACCCCAGCGTGCTGTTCGCGGCGCACAGCTTCTGGGAGGGCGTGGACGTGCCCGGGGACGCGCTGAGCCTGGTCATCATCGACCGGCTGCCCTTCGCCTCGCCGGGGGACCCGGTGGTGGGGGCGCGCATCCGCCAGCTGGAGGCGCGAGGCGAGGAGCCCTTCAGCGGCTACCAGTTGCCGCAGGCGGCGCTGGCGCTGCGGCAGGGCTTCGGCCGGCTCATCCGCACCCGGGCGGACCGGGGCATCGTGGCGATGCTGGACCGGCGCATCGTCACCAAGGCCTACGGACGCGCCTTCCTCACGAGCCTCCCGCCGGCCCGGCGCATCGACCGGCTCGATGCGCTGGAGGGCTGGTTCCACGGGACGCCCGTGCTCGAGCGCGAGGACGACATCGACTTCTGACGCTAGTGGCCGCCGGGCATCGCGGTGTCGAACTCGGGCACCTGGAAGCCGGGCTTGAGCCGCTGGAGCACCTTGCCGAAGGACTCCTTGTCCTGGGCCTTCTCCAGGGCGGCCTCGGGGGTGATGGTACCCGCGGTCACCAGCCGCTCCAGGTGCATGTCCAGCGTCTGCATGCCCAGCGACTGGCTCGCCTGCATCTTGCTCGCGATTTGAAACACCTTCCCCTCGCGAATCATGGAGGAGATGGCGCTCGAGCCGATGAGGATCTCCAGCGCGGCCACGCGGCCCTTGCCGTCCGCGGTGCGGATGAGCTGCTGGGCGATGATGCCGGCGAGGCCCTCGGCGAGCATGCCGCGCACCTGGGGCTGCTCGTCGGCGGGGAAGGAGTTGATGATGCGGTCGATGGTGGCCGGCGCGCTGTTGGTGTGCACCGTGGCGAAGACGAGCACCCCGAAGCTCGCCAGCTGCAGCGCCAGCTTCATCGTCTCGTTGGTGCGCAGCTCGCCGATGAGGATGACGTTGGGGTCCTCCCGGCCCGCCGAGCGGATGGCGGCGGTGAAGCTGGAGGCGTGCAGGCCCACCTCGCGGTGCGTCACCTGGGACTTCACCGACTCGTGCACGAACTCCACCGGATCCTCGATGGTGAGGATGTGCGCCGGGCGCGTGTGGTTGATGTGGTGGATCATCCCCGCCAGCGTGGTGGACTTGCCGCTGCCGGTGGGGCCGGTGACGAGCACCAGGCCGCTGCGGCGCTCGGCCAGCTTGCGCACCACCTCGGGGGTGTTGAGCTCCGTGAGCGACAGCACCTTGCTGGGAATGGTGCGGAAGACGGCCGCCAGACCCGTCGTCTTGTAGAAGTAGTTGGCGCGGAAGCGCGCCTTCGTCCCGTAGCCGTAGGCGAAGTCGAGGTCGAGCTCCTCGGTGATGTGCCGCTTCTGCTCGGGGGAGGTGAGCTCGAAGAGCATCTCCTCCAGCTCGGCCTGGGTGAGGAGCTGCTCGCGCAGGGGCGTGAGCTCGCCCCGGATGCGGCCCAGCGGCGGGTGGCCGATGCTCAGGTGCAGGTCGCTCCCCTTCTGCTCGAGGAGCTTGTCGAAGAGGGCGGAGATGCGCGGCGAGGTGCTCACGGGGTGGCCCCCTTGCGGTTGAGGAGGTTGCCCATCTTGGACAGCAGCCGGGCGCCATCACCCGGGGGAGGAGGCTCCGGAGGCGCGCCGGGCCGCTTGCCCGTCACCATGGCCTCCACCTCGTCCGGGCTCTCGGCGTAGCTCCGGGCGATCTCCAGCGTCGTCTTCCCGGCGCGCACCAGGTCGGCCAGCGAGTCGTCGAAGCGCACGATGCCCAGCCCCTTGCCGCGCTGTTGCAGGGAGGGAATCTGGTACGTCTTCCCGTCGCGGATGAGGTTGCCCAGGGCCACGGAGCCCGGGAGCAGCTCGGCGGCGGCCACCAGGGACTGGCCGTCCGCGCTCGGCATCAGCCGCTGGCTGACGATGAGGCGCAGGCTGCTGGCGAGCGTCATGCGCACCTGCGCCTGGTCCCCTGGCGGGAAGAGGTCGATGAGCCGGTCGATCGTCTTCGCCGCGCTGGGCGTGTTCATCGTGCTGATGAGCAGGTGGCCCGTCTCGCTGGCGGCCAGCGCCATGCGCACCGTCTCGGTGTCGCGCAGCTCGCCCACCAGGATGACGTCCGGATCCTCGCGCAAGCTGCCCTTGAGGGCGCTGGCGAAGGTCTTCGTATGGGTGCCCACCTCGCGCTGACTCAGCAGCGCCTTCTTGCGCGGGTGGAGGTACTCCACCGGGTCCTCCACGGTGAGCACGTGGTGCGACGTCTCGCGGTTGATGATGTCCACGATGGCCGCGAGCGTGCTCGTCTTGCCGTGGCCCGATGGGCCGGTGACGACGATGAGGCCCTGGTGGTGGTGGGTGGCCTTGGCGATGTCCGCGGGCAGGCCGAGCGACTCGAGGGTGGGAATCTCGCGCGGGATGAGGCGGAAGGTGCCCTTGTAGCCGGTGCGCTGGCGGCAGACGTTGACGCGGAAGCGGCCGGCGTGGCGCAGGTCGAGCGAGAAGTCACAGCTCCCGTCCCGGTCGAGCACGGGGCGCAGCCGCGCCGGCACGTGCGGCAGCAGCAGCGTCTCCACCACGTCGGGGGGGAGGGGCTCGCCGTGGGCCAGCAACTCGCCGACGATGCGGAAGAGGGGAGGGCGGCCGGCCACGACGTGCAGATCGCTCGCGCCCACGGTGCGCGCGTCCTCCAACAGCATCGAGAGATCGCGCGCGGACCCCGGCCGCACGACGATGCGCGGCCCCGGGGGCGGCGCTTCGGCCACGGGCTCGGCGGGAGGCGGGGGTTGGGGCTCCGGCGGGGGCTCGGGCGTGTCGCTCTTCGGCGGGAGGATCTGCACCCCGGAGGTCCTGGGGGACCGGGTGGACAGGCCGCCCATCGGGGGAGCCGGGCGAGAGGCGGGAGGTGGGGTCGGCGGAGTGCTCGCCGGACCGGGGCGCGGTGCGGGAGGCGCCGGGGTGCTGGGGGGGGCGGCCGGGGGGGCCGCGGTGATACGCGGGGTGGGAGGAGGCGTGGGCGCTCCGGCCGTCTGCTGCTCGTTGCGCACGACGCGCACGTTGAGCACGTCGCCGCGCCGCAGCGCGCCGACGACGACGGGGCCCAGCCCCTCGATGCGCAGGGCCCACTGGCTGGGCTTCTCGGAGATGTGGGCCGCACGGCTCTCTCCCACCAGCACCTGGAGCGCCGTGTTCAGCCCCTCCGTCGTGAGGATGCCGTCATCCACCACCTCGAAGCCGCCGCCCATCTTCACCATGGGCGTGCGCCCGCTGATGAGCGCGAGCTCCAGCACGCCCGGGCGGGCCAGGTGGCGCAGCAACTCCGCGATGGTCTTCATGCTCGACCCCAGCCTTCCTGAGTCCCGGGGCGCACCGCCTCCGGGAGCGGCCCTGCAGCATAGCTGGGATTTGCCATGAATCCTGGAAAGGTGCTGAAGAAGGGGGCGCATCCGCAATGGCGCGGTGTGTCATGAGGCCTGCAAAAGAA
The DNA here is from genome assembly GCF_024623785.1 of Archangium lipolyticum. NCBI lineage: Bacteria > Pseudomonadati > Myxococcota > Myxococcia > Myxococcales > Archangiaceae > Archangium > Archangium lipolyticum. The sequence goes on along the minus strand of NZ_JANKBZ010000006.1, from coordinate 360,036 downwards.
GACGCCCGGCGAGGCCGCTCGAATCGAGGGCCAGACCGGGCGTCAGGCGGGGCGGGATGCGACGGCCTTGGAGGACGAGACCGCGCCTCCCGGCCCGGGCTCAGAGCTCGCGCGACATCAGGAGGCGGAGCTTGCCGGACTTCTTGGACACCACGGTGGCCACGGTGGTGAAGCCCGCGTTGCGGTAGAAGCTCACCGCGGGGGCGTTGGCCGGGTCCACGCGCAGGGCGATCGTCTTGCGGTACATGTCCCGCGCCGTCTGGAGGGCGTGGTTGAGCACCGCCATGCCGACGCCGCGGCGGCGCAGCTCCGGCTTGACGACGATGTTGCGCATGTAGGCCGCGCCCGGAACGGGACCATCCCGCTCGATGGTGACGTAGCCGACCACCTGGTTCTGCACCTTGGCCACGTGCACGAAGGGGCGCAGGGCCGTCAGGGACTTGAGGCTGTCCTCCAGGGTCTCACCCCGGCTCTTCCACGGATCCGAGTTGGCCCTCAGGGCGGCCACGGACGCCATGTCCTCGTCGGTCGGCGAGGAGAACTTCACCGCCGGCGCCAGGTCGTTGGGCAGGTTGGCCATGTCCGGCACTGGCATCGCTCCCACCTCCACGCCCGGGTCCACCCGCTTCATCGTCATGCCTTGCTCCTCCATTGCGCTCCAGATCCTAACCGTTTCCCCGGTGCTCATGCACGCCCTGGGTTCGGCGTACATTTCCCCCCACGGTGTGGGAGGGAGCGGGATTCTGCCAAACTGCTCACGCGGGGCCAGCATTCCAAGGCCGCCCGCTCCCGCCTCTTCCGGGCTCCCACACCAGTTAAAGCGGGGGGCGGCTTTCAATGATGAACACCTTTCACTATAAAAAACCGTCCGCCTGGAGCGGGTTGGCCGAACCTTCCCCCTCCCTCTCGGCAGCCTGAGCTCCGCACGTGCAACTCAACCACGCCCAGCGCGAACTCACATTGAAGATCGTCTACTACGGCCCTGGGCTGAGTGGGAAGACGACGAACCTGCGCGCCATCCACGCTCGGGCACGGCCGGAGGCACGCGGCCGGTTGCTCAGCGTGGAGACGCACGAGGATCGTACGCTCTTCTTCGATCTTCTTCCGGTCTTCTTCACCAGCAGCTCGGGCTTCAAGGTGAAGCTCAAGCTCTTCACCGTGCCCGGGCAGGTGGTGCATGACGCCACCCGGCGCGTGGTGCTGCAGAACGCGGATGCGGTGGCCTTCATCGCCGACAGCCGCCGCAGCGCCTCGGCGGAGAACAACGCCTACTGGCGGATGCTCCGGGCGAACATGAGGGAGAACGGCCTGGACGCCTCACAAGTGCCCGTGGTCATCCAGTTCAACAAGCGCGATCTGCCGGACGCCCAGACCGACGAGGAGCTGGAGGCGGCGCGCAAGCGCGGCTCCGAGCCGGTGGTGGGGGCGGTGGCCCTGCGCGGCGAGGGAGTGATGGAGACGTTGCATGCGCTCCTGCAGGTGGCCTGGCGCAATCTGGACGAGCGTACGCGGCTGGCGCGCAACATCGGGCTGACGGAGAAGGAGTTCCTCACGCACATCTTCCAGCAGATGGACCTGACGGGCACGGCGCTCGAGCCCGTCTATCCGCCATCGGGAGGGAAGACGCGATGAGCGCCGACAAACCGGGCTCCCCGGGGAGCGAGCACGTCGGGTCGGTGCTCCAGCGCAAGCTGTCGCTGGTGGACATGCTGGACCCGGTCACCTTCGGGGACGTGGTGGAGAGCCTCGGGGAGCTGTACCGGGTGGGCATCCGGGTGCTGGATGCCCAGGGCCGCACGCTGGCGGACGCCAAGGGCAGCAACGGGGACTTCTGCGGCTTCGTCACCGCGAGTGGCGAGGGCCGCTCGCGCTGTGGCGCCCAGGTGGCGCGCATGAACGAGGGGCCGCTGACGTCCACGCAGGGCGCGCAGGTGCTGCCGGGGACGGGTCCCCTGGGGGGAGAGCTGCTCTCCCAGCCCTGCTTCACCGGCCTGCGCTACCTGACGATGCCGGTGGTGTGGGAGGGCGATCTGCTGGGGCGCGTCCTCTTCGGGCCCTTCGCGCCGGAGGAGCTGAAGGAGCTGCCCGCCTCGCTGACGGAGCTGGCGGGGCTGGACCTGGCGCGGGCGTGCGAGCTGGTGGCGAATGTGCGGCACATGTCCGAGCACAAGGTGTCGAGGATGGTGGTGAACTTCGCCCAGGTGATGGCGGCGCTGCTGGCGGCCGGGCAGAAGGCCTACCTGACGGGGCAGCTGCACCTGGAGGCGATGCTGGAGACGCAGCGCGAGCTGGAGGCGCAGAACGCGCAGCTGCTGCGGCTCAACCAGCGGCTGAAGGAGGCGGACCGCATCAAGTCGAGCTTCCTGGGGACGGTGAGCCACGAGCTGCGCACGCCGCTGGCGTCCATCATCGGCTACTCGGAGATGTTGTCCGAGGGGCTGGTGGGGGGGCTGAACGCGGAGCAGACGCAGTTCGTGCGGACGATCATCGACAAGGGCAACACGCTGCTCAAGCTCATCTCCTCCATCCTGGACATGAGCCAGATCGAAGCGGGGAAGGTGCGGCTGGCGTTCGAGTGGGTGGACGTGCGGGAACTGGTGGAGAGCGCGCTGACGAGCGTGGCGCCGCAGGCACAGCGCAAGGGGCTGGTGCTGAAGACGCAGCTGCCGGCGGTGGTGCAGGCGCGGGTGGTGGCGGACCGGGAGAAGCTGAGACAGGTGGTGGTGAACCTGCTGGCGAACGCGGTGAAGTTCACGCCGACGGGTGGGCGGGTGGACGTGAGGCTGTCGGAGCTGGGGCCGCAGGCGGAGCTGGGGGGATCGGGCTACCACATCGAGGTGGAGGACACGGGGGTGGGAATCCCGGCGGACCAGAGGGACCGCATCTTCCAGAGCTTCTACCAGGTGGACGACAGTCCGACGCGGGAGTACGGGGGAGCGGGGCTGGGGCTGGCGATCGTGAAGAGCTACGTGGAGGGGCACGGGGGACAGGTGTCGGTGACGAGCGAGGTAGGGAGGGGTTCGTGCTTCCGGGTGGTGATGCCGCAGGAGCCGCCGCTATCGGGGCAGGGGCCGGCCTACATTCCGCCGCCGGTGGACACGGAACCCGAGCGTTTCTGACCCACCCACCCCCATCTTCCCCCTCTCCCTCTGGGAGAGGGGCGGGGTGAGGGTATAGGAAACCCCAGGTTGGATCCGCGCATGTGCCCCGGCTCGGTCTGGGAGAGGGCTGGGGTGAGGGTCTACCCTGGGTTCCGTGAGAGAGAAGCCGAAGCCGAAGCCGAAGCCAGCGGGAGAATTCGCCCTCATCGATCTCTTCCTGTCCCAGTTCCCACGGGCGCGAGTTCCCGTGGGACCGGGAGACGACTGCGCGGTCCTCGCGCCAGCGAAGGGGGCGCAGTGCATCACCACGGATGCGGTGGTGGAGGACGTGCACTTCAAGAGGGACTGGTTCACACCGGAGGAGATCGGCCACAAGGCGCTGGCGGTGAACCTGTCGGACCTCGCGTCGATGGGAGCGGTGCCGCGCTGGTTCGTCTGTGCGCTCGCGCTGCCGCGAGACTTCCCGCGCGGCGAGCTCCTCGGCATCGCGAGGGGCATGAGCGCGCTGGCGCGAGAGCACGGAATCACGCTGATCGGAGGCAACTTCACCTCCGCGCGCGAGCTCTCCATCACCGTCACGGCGGCGGGAGAGCTCCCGCCGGGCACCGCACCCATCACGCGAGCCGGAGGCCGTCCAGGAGACCTGCTGTACGTCTCGGGCACGCTGGGTGAAGCGAGGCTGGGCCTCCAGCAACTCCTGTCGGGCCAGAGGCGGTCGGCGGCGATCCTCCGCCAGAAGCGCCCGGAGCCGAGAGTCGAACTGGGCCGGATCGCGGTGCGCTTCGCCTCGGCGGGGCTGGATCTGTCCGATGGGCTCGCGCAGGATCTCGGGCATCTGTGCGTGGCCTCGGGCGTGGGAGCACAGCTGGAGCTCGAGCGCCTGCCTGTCTCCCGAGCGGTGCATGCCTCCCTGGGTGTGGAGGGAGCGTTGGCGGGAGGCGAGGACTACGAGTTGCTCCTGGCGGTCCCGCCCGCGCGCATGTCGGTCTTCGAGCGAGCGTGTCTCCGAGCGGAGGAGCCCGTGACGCGCATCGGGCAACTCACCCCGGGTCAACCGGGACATATACATGACGCGATGGGCCGGACCTTGCGCTTGCCCGCCGGCTACGACCACTTCCGAGGGGGCGGGCGGATTGACCGTTCCAGACGGTAGGGCTAAACCGACACCCTGCTGTCGCCGTCTCCCGAAAAAGCGAAACCGTGCGCCGCCCTCTCCGCGACGATTCCTCCCCCGGCCTCTCTCCCCGCCGCGTTCCGGTGCAGCGGTTGCTGCGTTCCGTGGAACAGAGCGATACGGGGGGCCACGAAGTGTCCCTGCAGCTGAAGATCCTCACCGGCTACGTGATGCTGGGGTGCGTGTTGACCGCGGCCCTGCTCATCTCGGAGACGCTGCTGGGCTTCTGGTGGCGCATCGGCATGGCGCTGAGCCTGACGTTGGGGCTCTCGCTGATGCTGCCGCGCTACCTGGCGCGAGTGACGCGCGTGCGGGTGCTGTCGCGCTCGGCGTTCGAGATCTCCCAGGGTGACCTGTCCAAGCCGCTGGTGGTCGAGCCTCCGCGCGCGCTGCGCCGGGACGAGATCGACGAGCTGGCGCTGGCGATCAGCAAGATGCAGGAGAACCTGCGCGAGCTGGTGGGCAAGATTCAAGACACCGCCAAGAGCGTGGCGGACACGGCGAAGGACCTTCAGGGCTCGGCGGAGAACGTCAACGCGACCAACGAGGAGGTGGGCTTGTCGATGGACAAGATCGCCCAGGGCGCGGAGACGCAGTCGCAGCTGGTGGGCCGCACGTCGAAGGTGATTACGGAGATGGCCGGCAGCATCCAGCGTACGGCGGCGAGCGCGGAGGACGCGGCGCGCACGGCGGCGGAGACGAGCAGCGCGGCCGAGAACGGCAGCAAGGCGGCGCTGCTGGCCGGCGAGAAGGTGAAGAAGGTCTTCAACCGGATCGAGGCGGCGAGCCAGCAGGTGTTCGCCTTCGGCGAGAAGACGCAGGAGATTTCGAAGATTGTCGACGCCATCACCCAGGTGGCGCAGCAGACGAACCTGCTGGCGCTCAACGCGACCATCGAGGCGGCGCGCGCGGGCGAGTACGGCCGCGGCTTCGCGGTGGTGGCCGACGAGGTGCGCAAGCTGGCCGAGAGCGCGGGCCGCTCGGCGGAGCAGATCTCCCGGCTGGCGCGCGACATCTCCGGCCAGTCGACGGCGGTGGTGAGCGCGATGAAGGAGGGCATCGAGGAGCTGGCGGAGGGCCGCGAGGACCTCACCGGCATCGTGCGCTCCATGGGCGCCATCACCGACACCGTGCGCAAGGTGGCCGAGAAGGTGCACCTCATCTCCGACAGCGCCCGCGAGCAGCTCAAGGGCAGCGAGGAGATGGTGAAGGCCACCGAGGAGATCTCCCTGGTGGCCCGGAACAACTCGGCCTCCACCGAGGCCATCCAGGCCGTCATCCAGGAGCAGACGGACGCCATGGTGCGGATGACGTCGCTGGCCAGCGAGCTGACCAACCTCTCCATCGAGCTGCAGAGCGTGGTGCGCAGCTTCCGGCTGAACGCCTGAGCACCTGGCCGGCTCCCGCCCTCCCCCTCCCTCCAGGGTGGGTCGGGACGCGGGTTGTTCGGTTGTCTGCTCTCGCGGATTTCCCAGAACCCGAGCCCTGCTGATAGAAAGTCGTCTGCGTGCGGCACGTCATCATCCGGGTGGAGAAGGAGCGCTACGGCCTGCCGCTGGCGGCGGTGAAGGAGGTGGTGGTGCCTCCGGAACGCTTCACCCGGGTCCCTCGGGCGCCGGCGGCGGTGACGGGGGTGATGAACCTGCGGGGACGGGTGGTGACGGTGGTGGAGCTGCGCCAGTTGTTGGGGCTGCCGGATGGGCCCACGCCGCCGGGCCGGGTGGTGCTGCTGGACCGGGGCCGGAGGGATCTGGGCCTGCTGGTGACGGATGTGGACGGAATCGAGGCGGTGGAGCGGGTGAGTACGGCGCCGGGCAAGGCGGTGCCCGCGGTACGAGGAGTAGCGAGGTTGAGGGGATTGGCCGTGACGGTGTTGGATCCAGAGGGGCTGGATTCCGCGGTGGTTGGACTCTTCACCGCGGCTCAACAGAAGTGAGTAGCCGCCTGAAATGGGCGGATGGTAGTGTCCGCGGCCCTCTCGGGGCCTTGAGCGGAGGCGGAGCTTCAAATGGCTAAGCGGGTGCTGGTCGTCGACGATGCCATCTTCATGCGCAACATGATCAAGGACATCTTCGCGTCCGGTGGCTTCGAGGTCGTCGGCGAGGCGGCCAACGGACTGGAGGCCGTGGAGAAGTACAAGGAGTTGAAGCCGGATCTGACGACGATGGACATCGTCATGCCGTTCAAGAGCGGCATCGAGGCCACGCGGGAGATCATCAAGTACGACGCCAACGCGGTGGTCATCATGTGCTCGGCGCTGGGACAGGAGAGCCTGGTGATGGAGGCCATCGAGGCGGGAGCCTCGGACTTCATCGTCAAGCCGTTCCGAGCGGAGGACGTGCTGGCGGTCGTCAAGAAGGTATTGGGCGAGGGCTGAGGCCCCCGTCCTGATGCAGGCGTGCGGATGACCGTCGTGCGCCTCCGAGGCTGGACATGACGATGGACATGTCCCGCTACCTCGGCCTGTTCCTCACCGAGGCAAGCGAGCACCTGGAAGGGTTGGGGCGGGACCTCGTGCAGCTGGAGCGCGAGGGGGCACCCGCGGTGGTGGACTCCATGTTCCGCCACGCCCACTCGGTCAAGGGCATGGCGTCCTCGATGGGATTCGAGGCCATCGCCGTGCTGGCCCACCGGGTGGAGGACCTGGTCGACGCCATCCGGCAGGATCCGAGCAGGCTGGAGCGCACCCTGGTGGACCTGCTCCTGGCGGCCACCGACATCATGCTGGCCCAGGTGCGCTCCGTGGCGGACAACAAGCCGCCGGATGACGCCTCCGCGCTGTTGGGCCAGCTGGCCGAACGGGTGAGTGCTCTCACGGGTCGCGCGCCGGGCGCCACGCGGGTGCTGGGCCGGACCTCCGGCTCCGTTGCCAGTGTCGCGCCCGTTCCGGCCGCCACGCCTGCCCCTGCCGCTCCCGTTGCTCCTCCTGCCGAGGCCGCCGCTCCGGCTGCTCCCGTCGCCGCGCCCGCTCCCGAGGCTCCGGTGGCCGCGACGGCCCAGCTGGCCGCCTCGGTGTCCATGGCGGTGGTGACCCCCTTCACGATGGAAGGGGAGGCGAAGCCAGAGGCCCCTCCGAAGACGATGAAGCGCTGGGCGGTGCGGCTGCGCATCGCGCCCACCTGCCAGACGCCGGGCGTGCGGGCCTTCCTGGTGCACAAGCGGCTCACGGGCCTGGGGACGCTGCACGACCTGTTTCCCACGCTGGAGGACCTCAAGGCCGGCCGCATCCCGGATGGGAACATCCAGCTCGAGCTGGAGACGGCCGAGGGCGAGGAGGGCATCCGCAAGGCGCTGCGCAACGTGGCGGAGGTGGAGCTCGTCTCGCTGGCGCTCGCGGTCGCCGCACCACCGCCCGCGCCCGTCTCGCAGGCGGCGCAGTCGCTGGCGGAGTCCGCCCGGACGGTGGGAGGGGACTCGGCGACGCGCACGGTGCGCGTGCGCACGGAGCTGCTGGATTACTTCCTGGACACGGTGGGCGAGCTGCTGCTGGCCACCGCGCGCCTGCGCGAGCTGGGCAAGGTGCTGCCGGAGGGCTCGCGCCCGCCCATCGAGGAGGGCGTCTACCGGCTGCAGACGCTGGTGAAGGACCTGCACGACAAGGTGATGAGCGCGCGCATGACGCCGCTGTCGCTCATCACGGACCGGCTGCCCCGCGCGGCACGCGACATCGCCCGGCGCAAGGAGCGCGAGGTCGACCTGGTCATCACCGGCGCGGAGATCGAGCTCGACCGGGCCATCCTCGACGAGCTGGCCGACCCCCTGCTGCACCTGCTGCGCAACTGCATCGACCACGGCCTGGAGTCACCGGAGGAGCGGGTGGCGGCGGGCAAGGGCGCGCGAGGACGCGTGCTGGTGTCCGTGCGGCGCGCGCGCGACCGGGTGGTGGTGGAGATGGAGGACGACGGCCGGGGCATGAACGCCGCGAATCTGAAGGCGGCGGCGGTGGCTCGTGGCGCCATCAGCGCGGAGGCGGCGGCGCGGATGACGGACCGCGAGGCCTTCCTGCTCGCGTGCCTGCCGGGCGTGTCCACCGCGAAGGACGTCTCGGAAATCTCGGGCCGCGGCGTGGGCATGGACGCGGTGAAGCGCGTGGTGGAGAACGTGGGCGGGACGCTGGAGATCGAGAGCGAGCTGGGCCGCGGCACACGCTTCACGCTGCGGCTGCCGCTGACGGTGGCGGTGGTGCACCTGCTGCTGGTGGCGGTGGGCGAGGAGGTGTTCGGCCTGCCCATCGCCAAGGTGGTGGGCGCGACGGAGGCGGACGGCGAGAAGCTCGACCGCAGCCGCGAGACACCGATGCTGCCCCACGGCCACGGGCTGTTACCCGTGTACGGGTTGGATGCGCTGGTGGGCGTCGATGCCCCGCCGCGCAAGGGCATGCGGCCGTTCGTGGTGATGGAAGGAGACGCGGGACGGGTCGCTCTCGCGGTCGACAGATTGGTGGGGCAGGAGGAGGCGGTGCTCAAGCCGCTGTCCCGGCCCCTGGACTTGCTGCCGGGCCTCTCGGGAGTGACCATCCTGGGAAGTGGCCGCCCGGTGTTCATCCTGGACGTGCCGAGGTTACTGTCCGCGTGAGCCCCCACCCGAGCGACATTCAGCTGGACGCCCTTCGTGAGGTGGCCAACATCGGCTGCGGGCACGCGGTGAGCGCGCTCGCGCGGCTGGTGGGTGGCCGCACGGTGAACCTGTCCGTGCCGCGCGCGATGCTGGCGGCGACCTCGGAGGTGGCGCAGCTGCTGGGGGGTGGCGAGACCTCCGTGGTGGCGGCGAAGCTGGGCATGGAGGGGCAGCTCCGGGGCGTGCTGTTGCTGGTGATGCCCACGGAGGACAGCGAGGCGCTGGAGGCGCTGCTGCTGCGGCGCCGGGACGCGCCGCTGGAGGATCGGGAGAGCGCGCTGTCGGAGACGGCCAACATCGTGGCGAGCGCGTGCCTGTCTGCCATCGGCACGCTGACGGGCTGGCGGCTGCTGCCGACGGTGCCGGCGCTGGTGCGGGGCACGGCGGACGCGGTGGTGGCGGGGGCGATGAAGGAGGCCGAGGGCAACAGCCGCGTGGTGGTGCTGGAGACGCGCTTCTCGGCGGTGGGAGCGCCCGCGGTGTCTGGCCAGGTGCTGCTGTTGCTGGAGCGCGAGAGCTCCAGGGCCCTGCTCGCCCGTCTCGGCGTCTGACCGGGAGGGCCGGGCAACCAGCCGTGGCCCGAGGTGCTGCTTGCGGCCCCCGGACACCCATCCCAACTTGACCCATCGTGGGGCGCGGCGTCTCCGCGTCCCATGGGGGAAGCGGGCATGCGGGGTGTCATCTGGGGAGCGGTGCTGGGGGCGTTGGTGCTCGCGGGTTGTCGGACGGATGGCACGGTGGCCATGCGCCAGTCCTCGGGCAGCGAGGGCTCCATCGCGAAGAACCCCCATTCGCTCGAGCGGGGCTTCATGATGAAGGGCACCGTCTCCGGCGAGTACTCGGACATGCTCGTCATCGAGGACAAGTGGGGCAAGGCGCGCTACCTGCGCATCACCCCGCAGACGCGCTACTACCAGGACGGCAAGCTGATTGGCCGCGAGTTCCTCGCTCCCGGCTCCACCGTGCGCGCCTCGTTCGCCAGCAACGACCTGGAGATGGTCGCGCGCGAAATCATCGTCGTGGAGGACGTGGGCAAGGCGGACCCCCATGACGTGCCGGACAGGGCGAACACCCTTCCCTGACCGGACAGGCACGCTGTCTTGGAGACGTGAGGCTTTGACACGGTGCGCTAGCGCGGTGTGTCATTCTTTGCATTCCTCGAACGTGACTTGACGGGGCGTGTACGCTCCATGCGCCGGATGTGAAAGAGACAATTCAAGGGCCTGGATTTACTGCCGTTTCATGACATCCGAAGTGCCAGGGTTCACTTTCTAGAGCGGGTGTGGAAAAGTCCCGCCCAATGGTTGATTCGTCGCCTCGTCGCCCCCCGGCCAGACGCGCGAACATTCTTCACCCCGCTGCGATTTCCCTGTTGCTTTTTCCCCTGGCGGTCACCGGCTGCGTTCACTCGCAACCGCCCTCTGGGAACGCAACCTCGGAGGTCGGCACGCCCGCGTCCGTTCAGGCGCCCGCCCCCGTTGCCCCGGAGGCTCCGGCGCCCGCGACGGTGGCGGCTCCCGCGCGTCGTTGGTCCGACGAGGTGCTCTACTTCGTCGTGTTGGACCGCTTCGCCAACGGCGATCCGGCCAACGACATCCAGGTGGACAAGAAGGCCCCCGGCGCGTTCCACGGGGGGGACTTCAAGGGTTTGCGCGAGCAGCTCGACGAGCTGTCCTCGCTGGGCGTGACGGCGATCTGGATCACCCCGGTGGTGAAGAACATCGAGGGCTTCGTCACCGGCGCCGGCTTCCCGGACTGGGGCTACCACGGCTACTGGGCGGACGACTTCCATCAGCTCGACCCCCGCTTCGGCGGTGAGCAGGAGCTGAAGGCGCTGGTGGACGCGTGTCACCAGCGGGGCATCCGCGTGCTGCTGGACGTGGTCTACAACCACCCTGGCTACAACTCGCGCTACCTGTCGGCCCCCGAGACGCGTGGCTGGCTGCGCTCGGAGGAGAAGGGCACCTGCGGGCAGGATGACCTGACCTCCTGCGTGTCCGGCCTGCCGGACTTCAAGACGGAGCTGCCCGAGGTGGCGAAGTACCTGCTCGACGCGCAGATTTCCTGGGGCAAGCGTTCAGGAGTGGACGGCTTCCGGCTGGACACGGTGAAGCACGTCGACCACCCCTTCTGGCAGGAGCACCGCCGCCGCACGCGCGAGGAGCTGGGGAAGGACTTCTTCCTGATTGGCGAGGTGTGGGGCGGGGATCGCGAGTCGCTCGACGCGTGGTTCGTCAATGACGAGATGGATGCCGGCTTCGACTTCGGCTTCCAGGGCAGCGCGCTCGCCTGGGTGCAGGGCCGCGGGCGCACCGTCGCCTTCGATGCCTACCTCCGCTCGCGCGGCAAGGTGCGCAAGGGCTACCTGCTGTCTCACTTCCTGTCCTCGCACGACGTGCCCGGCGCGCTCTTCCAGTTGGGGGGCGACAAGGCGCGCTTCCGGCTCGCGGCGGCGTTGCAGCTCACCACCTCCGGCATGCCCGTCATCTACTACGGCGAGGAAGTGGGCCGCGCCGGGGGGGACTGGCCGGCCAACCGGAGCGACATGCCCTGGGGCGAGCGCGCGGTGCAGCCCGGCGTGGGCCTGCCGCGCGACGAGTCGCTTCGCCAGTTCTACCAGAAGCTCATCGCCATTCGCCGTGCACACCCGGCGCTGGCGCGTGGTACGCACAAGGGGCTCGCCACGGATGGTGACGTCTACGCCTTCCTCCGGCACGAGCCGGAGTCGGGCGATGCGGTAGTGGTCGCGGTGAACCGCGGTGACAAGAAGGCGGCCGTGTCGTTTCCCTGGCCCGAGGCCTGGAGCGGTGCGGACGCGGAAGACCTGCTCGATGGGAAGTCCCTGAAGGCCGGTCCTACGGTAGAAGTGACCGTCGAGCCTCTGTCCGTCCGCATCCTGGGGCGGTCTCGTTAGATGCGAAAGTAGTCCAACTGGAAACAGGCACCCGGGTGAGCCGGGGTGTGCCCGCGTGGTGGGGAGAGCCTGAATGGCCGGTGTGGTTTTCAAGAATGTGGCCAAGCGGTATGGCGACGTCTCGGTCATCGAGGGATTGAACCTCGATATCCGTGACCATGAGTTCATGGTGCTGGTGGGCCCGACGGGCTGTGGCAAGTCCACGGCGCTGCGGATGATCGCCGGCCTCGAGGAGATCTCCGGCGGGAGCCTGTCCATTGGCGACCGCGTGGTGAACGAGCTGCCGCCCAAGGATCGCGACGTCGCGATGGTCTTCCAGAACTATGCGCTCTATCCGCATATGACCATCCGGGAGAACCTCGAGTTCGGTCTGAAGATCCGCAAGACGCCCAAGCCGGAGATGGACAAGCTGGTGAACGATGCCGCCGAGATTCTCGGCATCACGCACCTGCTGGACCGCAAGCCCAAGCAGCTGTCCGGTGGTCAGCGCCAGCGCGTGGCGCTCGGCCGCGCCATCGTGCGCAAGCCGGCGGTGTTCCTCTTCGACGAGCCGCTGTCCAACCTCGACGCCAAGCTGCGCGTGCAGATGCGCTCGGAGATCAAGAAGCTCCAGCAGCGTCTGGGCGTCACCTCGGTCTACGTGACGCACGATCAGATCGAGGCCATGACGATGGGTCACCGCATTGCGGTGATGAAGGAGGGCAAGCTGCAGCAGCTCGGCACCCCGCTGGAGGTGTACGAGCGCCCGGCCAACGTCTTCGTGGCCCAGTTCATCGGCTCCCCGCCCATGAGCTTCGCCACCGCCACGCTCTCGGCCAATGGCGAGTCCATCGAGGGTGATGGCTTCAAGCTGCCGGTCCCCCAGAGCCTGCGCGCGGTGACGGCGGGCAAGGGGGGCCGCAAGTTGAAGGTCGGCATCCGTCCTGACAACATCATCGCGCCCACGGTTACCGCCCGCGGTGAGACGGCGCCGCTGGAGGTGAAGGTGGATCTCGTCGAGCCGCTCGGCAACGAGGTCATCGTCCACTCCCGCCTCGCCGAGCATTCGATCGTCTTCCGGCTGCCGCCCCAGCACACGCCCGAGACGGGCGCGAAGATGCAGGTGGTGGTCGAGCTGGAAGCGCTGCACCTGTTCGACGCTGAAACCGAGCAACGTCTGTCCGCCTAGTCGAGTCCCCTCCAGAGGAGCTCCACGACATGAAGAACCTGCGACTGATGATCGCGGCCGTGTGCCTGTGCGCGCTCGGCCTGATTGCAAGGCCCGCCGCCGCCGCCGAGACGAAGGAGATCGTCTTGTGGCACGCCTACCGCGCCGAGGAGAAGACGGCGCTGGAGAAGGTGATCGCCCAGTTCAACGCCGCCAATGCCTCCAAGGGCATCAAGGTGACGACGCTGGCAGTGCCGTATGACGCCTACGCGGACAAGATCTCCGCCACCGTGCCGCGCGGCAAGGGGCCGGACATCTTCATCTTCGCCCAGGACCGCCTGGGTGGATGGATCGAAGCGGGCAACACGGTGGCGCCCATCGACTTCTTCGTGGATGACGCCCTCCGCAAGCGCTTCATCCCCGGCACGATGGAGGCGATGACCTACCGCGGCACCGTGTACGGCCTGCCGCTGAACTACAAGGTCATCACGCTCATCTACAACAAGAAGCTCGTGCCCACCCCGCCGAAGACGAGCGGCGAGCTGGTGACGATCGCCAAGAAGCTCACCGACAAGAAGGCCGGCCGCTTCGGTCTGGCGTACTCCTACGGTGACTTCTACTTCCACGCGGCCCTGATGAACGGCTTCGGCGGCGGCGTGTTCGGCCAGGGCACCACGCCCACCCTCAACTCGCCGCAGAACGTGAAGTCGGTGGAGCAGGTGATGAAGTGGGTGGAGAAGGACGGCATCCTGCCCGCCGAGCCCTCCTCGGCGCTCATCACCTCGCTCTTCAACGAGGGCAAGGCGGCCATGGTGTTCTCCGGCCCCTGGTTCCTGGGCGAAATCGCCAAGGGCGTGGACTACGGCCTGGCGCCGCTGCCCACGCTGGACGAGGCCGGTGGCAAGCCGATGCGCCCGTGGATGACGGTGGAGGGCGTGTACATCTCCGCTCCGTCGAAGAACACGGACGCGGCCTTCGAGGTGGCGAAGTTCCTCACCAGCGACGAGGCCGCCAAGGTGCTCGCGCTGGAGGGCCGGCAGAACCCCGCCAACTCGGCGGTGTACTCCGATCCGAAGGTCCAGGCGGACGCGCAGCTCAAGGCGTTCCGCGACCAGGTCGACACGGCGGTGCCGATGCCCAACGTGCCGGAGATGACGATGGTCTGGTCGCCGGCCACCTCGGCGATGAACTCCATCCTCAAGAAGGCCGCCACTCCCAAGGCCGCCCTCGACGTAGCCCAGAAGGCCGTGGCCAAGGACGTGGCCGGCCTGCGCAAGAAGTGAGGAGCGAGTGAGCAACATGGCCCCACAGCGTACCGGCGATGCCTCCGCCCACCCGGGCGATGAGCGCGGTCGATCCCAAGCCCTCCATAGGACCGGGGGCGATCCCTCGGGCGGCTCGCCGGGCCCTGGTGCTCTGCACCGCGGGCGGGTGTTCGTGGGGCTCTCCCTCGCGCTCGGTCTGTCCCTGGCGATCGCCTACGGCCTGCTGGCCGGGGCGCTGGAGAAGATGTCCACCGAGCGCGCGGATCGCCAGTCCCTCGTGTCCCTGCGTGCGCTGGAGGACCTCGTCCAGCGCGCGGGGGGCTCGGGTGACGCCGTGCGAGCCGTGGTGTCCACGTGGAAGGAGCAGCTTCCCGCGGGCAGCGCGGTGCGCGTGATTGCCTTCTCGGGCATCCAGCTCGAGGCCTCCACCTTCCCCGAGGACCAGGGGGAACGCGCGGCGCCGCGCCGGCTGTCGCGTGAGGAGAAGCCCCTCTATGACCGCGGGCAGCGGCTGCGGGCCGCGGTGGAGACCAACCGGGAGGAGGGCTCCGCGCGCAAGGTGGAGGTGGAGACGGAGGCGCTGCCGGATGGCCGGCGCCTGCTGAGCGCGCCGGTGGAGGTGGACGGCTCGGTGGTGGGCATGGTGGAGCTGGCCACGGCGCCCCTGGCGGCTCCGTTGAAGCCGGGCATGTTGGCGACGCTCGCCTTCTTCCTGGTGCCGCTGGCGGTGTGTGGTGCCGCGGCCTTCGTGGTGCGCCGCCAGGGCCTGCTCGTGGCCGTGTCGGTGGTGTTGCTCGCGGCGGGCCTGGGTGGCTACGTGTCCTATTCCCTGGGCACGCTGGGCGCCGAGGTGCGTGGGACGCAGACGCTCGTGGCCACACAACTGCAAGCGATGGCGCAGCGGGCCCAGGCGGTGATGGCCGAGCGGCAGCTCGCGGCCGAGCCGGCGCTGCAGCCGGGCAACTGGGACGCGGATCAGTTCCGCCGTCCGCTCGGGCTCGTGACACCGGCGGGTGAGGTGAACGAGGCGGTGGTGTCCGCGCGCGTGGGCGAGCTGCGCTCGGGCGCGGGCCGCGCGCTGGGCGGGCTGGGGGCACTGGCCCTGGCCGTGCTGCTCTTCATCGGCATGGGTGGCCTGGCCCGCACGGTGGAGACGGTGGTGGAGTACCGGACGGCCTACCTCTACATCGCCCCGGCGATGGTGGGCATGGTGGTGCTCGTCTTCTTCCCGTTCTTCTACGGCATCACCCTGTCCTTCACCGACTCCAACCTCTACAACACGGGGCAGGCGCTATCGGACATCTGGGTGGGCCTGCGCAACTACGTGGAGATCCTGGGCGACTTCAACATCGCCCGGCGCGCGCAGGACGGCTCGCTCGTCTTCAACTACCTCAACTTCTACTACACGCTCTTCTTCACGGTGGTGTGGACGGTCACCAACGTGACCATCGGCGTGACGGTGGGCCTGGCGCTGGCGCTCATCCTCAACGTGCAGGGGCTGGCGCTGCGGCCGGTGTACCGCGTGCTGCTCATCCTGCCGTGGGCCATGCCCAACTACATCACCGCCCTCATCTGGAAGGGCATGTTCCACCAGCAGTTCGGCGTGGTGAACCACGTCATCCGGATGTTCGGTGGACAGGGGCTCGCCTGGTACGACACGCCGACGACGTCGTTCCTCACGGCGCTCGCCACCAACGGCTGGTTGAGCTTCCCCTTCATGATGGTGGTGTCGCTGGGCGCGCTGACGTCCATCCCCAACGAGCTCTACGAGGCCGCGCGCGTGGATGGGGCCTCTCGCTGGCAGCAGTTCAAGTCGATTACACTGCCCTCGCTCAAGCCCGCACTGGTCCCGGCCGTCATCCTGTCGGTCGTCTGGACCTTCAACATGTTCAACATCATCTTCCTGGTGACCGAGGGTGAGCCGGGCAACTCGACGGAAATCCTCGTGACCCAGGCGTACAAGTTCGCCTTCCAGCGCTACCGCTACGGGTACGCGGCGGCGTACTCGACGGTCATCTTCGGCATCCTGCTGCTCTACAGCGTGGTGCAGAACCGCATGTCGCGCGCCACGGAGGCCGCCTGATGTTCTCGCGTCGAGATGGGGTGCCCCACTGGCCGCTGCACGTGCTGCTGGCGGGCTTCACCCTCTTCACCCTCTATCCCATCCTCTGGGTCATCACGATCGCCTTCTCGGGCAAGCAGAGCCTGGCGATCGCCACGCTGCCCGAGGCGCCCTCGTTCCTGGACCGGGTGCGCGCCGTCACGCCCTGGCCGGAGACGTGGTCGCTCTCCAACTTCGTGTCGGTGATGAGGGATCAGCCCTTCGGGCAGTGGATGCTCAACAGCGCCATCATCGCGCTGGGCACCACGGTGGTGGGCGTGTTCCTCGCGTGCACCGCGGCCTATGCCTTCAGCCGCTTCAAGTTCGCCGGCCAGCGCGCGGGCATGATGGCCTTCCTCGTGTCCCAGATGTTCCCGGGCACGCTGATGTTGATTCCCCTCTACATCATCCTGGTGCAGTGGCTGGGCCTGGGCAGCTCGCGCTTCGGCCTGATGATCGTCTACGCCACCACCTCCATTCCCTTCAGCGTGTGGATGCTCAAGGGCTACTTCGATACCATCCCGAAGGATCTGGAGGAGGCCGCGCTCATCGAGGGCGCGTCGGTGGGGAAGATCTTCTGGACCATCATCCTGCCGCTGGCCAAGCCGGCGGTGGCGGTGACGGCGCTCTTCTCGTTCATGACGTCGTGGAACGAATTCATCCTCGCGGCCACCTTCATGGACCAGGAGACGATGTACACGGCGCCGGTGGGACTGCGCTTCTTCGTGGGTGGCTTCTCCCAGCAGTGGGGCTACTTCGCCGCTGGCTCCATCATCGTCTCGGTGCCGGTGGTGATCCTGTTCCTGTTCCTCCAGAAGTACCTCGTCTCCGGCCTGACCGCCGGCAGCGTCAAGGGTTAGTCCGCAGTCATCCCAGCAAGGAGAAGTTGCACATGAAGACCTCGCGTTTCGCTGTGTTCACGCTGGCCGCGGCGCTCCTGGGCGCCCCCGCTCTGGCCGCTGACAAGGTGTCCTTCAAGGACCCGACCGGTGACGACAACGGTCCCGGTGCCTACAAGTACCCGACCGACACCGTGTACAAGCGCGGCTCGTTCGACCTGACGGACTTCACCTTCGAGAAGAAGGGCGCCAAGGCCGACGTCTCCCTGGGCTTCAACACCAGCCTGGAGGACGCGTGGAAGACGGGCGCCGGCTTCTCCGTGCAGATGGCCTTCATCTTCATCGACACGGATGGCAAGGCGGGCAGCGGCTCCACCGACTCCCTGCCGGGCCTCAACGTGAAGTTCGCCCCGGAGTTTGGCTGGGAGAAGGTCATCGTCATCTCGCCGCAGGGCTCCGCGCGCGTGAAGGCCGAGGTAGGCAACAAGGCGGGCGCGGCCAAGGACAACGTGCTGGTTCCCAACCGCATCAAGGGCTCGGGCCGCAAGGTGAACGCCACGGTCGACCTGGGGGGCCTCGAGGGAGATCCCTCGCAGTGGCGCTTCCAGGTGCTGGTGCAGTCCAACGAGGGCTTCCCCGCGGGCAGTGATCTGCTGACCCGCAAGGTGAACGAGTACGAGGGCCAGCACCGCTTCGGTGGTGGCAACGACGGCGAGTGTGATCCGCACGTGATGGATCTGCTCGCGGGCGAGGGCAAGGGCGATGCCTCCGAGGTGAAGGCGCAGCACGAGATGCTGAGCTACGAGTGCGCTGAGGACGGCACGGCCAAGAAGCCGGCGACGCTCACCATGGTAGGCGGCGTGAAGGCTGCTCCGGCGGCCCAGGAGCAGAAGTAGTCGTCAGTCTTTGATTCGAGATTCTGCCGGGGGTCGCGCGGGCGGTGTCGAGCTGTCCGCGCCGGCAACCGGGAAGTCCCCCTTCCCGGTTCGACCAAAAGAGAGGGGAATCACCCATGAAGATGAAGTCCATGCGGAAGGGCGCAGCCGCCCTGACCGCCGCCGCCACCCTGCTGCCCGCCGCACCCTCGCTCGCCCAGGAGGCCCCCAAGCTGCAGATTGGTGGTACCACCTACACGAAGTGGCTGTATGGCAGCTCCCGTGAGCAGGGCTCGCTCTACAACTACACCACCATCCCCGGCGAGAGCGCGGGTGACAACGGTATCGGTACAGAGCTCGAGCTGTTGCTCAACGCGAAGCTGTCCAGCGCGGTCGAGGTTCGTGGCCGCATCCACAGCCGCTTCAGCCAGAACTTCTGGACCAACGGCGGTGGCTGGGGGAAGACGGACAACAACTGCACCTCGGGCAACTGCGGTGAGTTCGACAACCGTTCCAGCCAGTACATCAAGCTGCGCGGCATGGCTGTCACCCTGACGCCCGGCTATCTCATCGACTCCGCGACCATCGGTGCCAACGACTTCGGTCAGTTCGATCCGCTCGTCGTGGGCCGCATCCGCTACATCGACCGCGACAACGTCTACGGCGTGCTCGTCCAGGGCTCGGCGCTCGAGCGGAAGCTGACGTGGGATGTCGCCGGCATCTCGCTGCCGCGCCTGTGGGCCGGCCCGCGCTTCAGCACCGGTGCCTTCCACGCCACGGACGCCACCTACGTCGCCCAGTCGAAGTACACCTTCAATGACATGTTCGACCTGGGAGCCATCTTCCAGTACACGAACGACTCGGAGGTGAACCCCACGGACGTCAACTACGATGACGGCCGTGATCTCATGCCGCGTTTCCGCAACGGCGTGGGCGGCCTCAAGGCCGGCTTCCACCTCGACTCCAAGGTGGACGTGAAGGGAGCGTTCTACCGCTCGTATTCCAACGTGGACGCGGACCCGGCCAAGGGTCTCATCGACCGCTTCTCCCCGATTCCGGGCGGCCGGCTCATGGACAACACCATGATGCTGGATGTGTCGTTCAACGATCCGCTCGACATCGGTCTGTCGCTGAACATGCAGGCCTTCAGCATCGGCGCCAACTACGTGTCCGTGATGGCGTCCCGCCGCGAGTCCGACGTGCTCCTCACAGAGGGTCACGATGGTGCCTTCGGCGGTCCTGGTCCCGCGAACGATCGTTCCGGCCAGTGGGGTGATCCCAACTACATCGGCTATGGCGGCTGGACGGGTGAGACCCAGCAGGTGGCCACCGTCAACGTGGACAACGAGTTCACGGACTTCGACGAGCCGTTCGCCGAGACGGTCATCGGCTGGAAGGGCGCCACCTTCAACCCCGTCTTCAGCGCGGGCGCGCTCGAACTCGCTGGCGAGTACTCGTACATCACCTACAACACCAACTGGCAGGCTTACGGGGATGATTCCAAGCCCATCGACAACCGCTACCCGATGATGGATGGCGATGTCGGCGTGGGTCACGGTTACCGCAGCGCCTACCAGCCCTTCCAGGACAAGCTGAGCCATATCCTGGTGGCCAAGGGCCGCTACGTTCTCGACATCGGCCGCGGCATCGACGTGTTCGGCAAGGTGAAGTACATCTACGAGAACGACAAGCGCATGAACAACGCGAAGTACCTGCCGTACCAGGCGGGTGCGTGCGCGGGTCAGCAGGCGGATGGTTCCTTCGCCGCGTGCGACAACACCAAGATCAACGAGTACAGCCCGGGCAACAGCACGTCGACCCTGTACTCCAATCCCCACGTGGTCACCGTGGATGGTCAGCAGGGCTACGCCTTCAAGCCGTTCGACGACATCAGCGACGATGACCGCGAGCTGAAGTACACCACCTTCAGCCTGGGGACCGGCTACCAGCTCACCGATGACCTCTACATGTCGCTGAGCTACGCCAAGTACCTGGCGGACCTGAAGGATGGCACCACCGCATTCCGCGCCTACGGCAGCCACCAGATGGCCTCTGGCAAGCACGACAAGAACCAGCTCTCGCTCCGGGCCAAGTACATCCTGGCCGGCGTGGAGTTCGGCGCGGAGGCCGGGTACGCCTTCGGTACCTTCAATCCGGAGTACGGCTCGGGGTTCCTGCCGCAGCGCGCCAGCGCGGACATCGCCAGTAAGCGCCACATCCCGGCGGACTCGCTCGGCTTCAACACCAATCAGGAGCATGGTGATTGGTTCAACCTGGAGGACCGCAAGTTCCAGCAGATGCGCCTCAAGGTGTTCATGAAGGCGCAGTTCTAGTCTTCCTTCCTGTCGTTCGAGGGGCCCGGTGCGCGGAGACGCCTGCCGGGCCCCTCGCTTTTCCGCACCCGAGGATTCATGTCCATGGCGCCTTTTCGCCACCTCTTCCCGTCCCTGTTGCTGGCCGTACTGGCCGGTGCCTGCCACGCCCGCGGCTCGCGCGGCGAAGCGTTGCTCTTCTCCCTGGAGGATCCTCGCGGAGACGACCACGGTGATGGAGAGCTGCGCTACCCTCTCCGCCAGGACTTCGAGCCCGGCTCACTGGACCTGGTGTCCCTGGCGGCCCATGCCGAGAGCGGCGGGACGCGCTTCGAGGCCACCTTCGCGCGCCCGATCGTCAAGCCCCAGCGGGGACGCACCATCGACGCTGCGGGAACCACGATGACGGACATGGCCCGCTTCGGCTTCTACACCTTCAACCTGGACATCTACGTGGACACGGACCGGGTAGAGGGCTCGGGTCGCACGGACACCTTGCCTGGCCGCAACCTCACGCTCGCGTCGGGCAGTGCCTGGGAGAAGGTCATCCTCCTCTCTCCTCGCCCGTACGAGTCACGCGACTTGCTGCGCACTCTGTGGGCGCGGGATGCGCGCGAGGAGGCCGGGCGTCAGGGCGCGGTGAGCGAGTCGACCGTGCGGACTCTGGATGCGCAGGTGGAACGCCAATTGGAGGAGCGTGTTTTCTTTCCCACCCGTATCCGTGTCTTCGGCAACACGGTGTCCTTCTTCGTTCCGGACAGCTTCCTCGGTGGGCTGGCACGGTCCTCATGGGGCTACGCTGTGGCGGTGACGGGCGCCACGCTCGATCGCCGGGTGGACCTGCCCTCCGCCTTCGGGAGTGTCACCGCTCCGAGCGAGCAGAGCGTGTCGGCGCTCGGCATCGGTCCGGGCGTGTCGCGCGAGCGCTTGGGAGGAGGGCGACTGGGAGATCCGAACCAGTCGCCGATCGTGGACCTGATGGTGCCCGAGGGAATCCGGCAGGAGGAGGTGCTCGGGCCGAAGGGGCCGGCCTGGCCCGCGGTGACGCCGGCCTCGTCCGTGTTACCGCAGGCGCCAGATGCCGGTGCTCCGGGCGGGCAGGGTGACACGCCAGGCCCCTGACGTCCTTGAGGGGTAGCCCACGCCGGAGTCGGTGAAGAGAGGCTCGGCCGTCTCACCCGCGACATCGAAGGGTCCGGCGATCGTGGATGCATCGGACAGATTGTGCACGACCAGTACTCGTTCATCATCCAGCATGCGCTGGAAGGCGAGCGTGGTCGAGGCGCCTGAGGTGGGGGAGAGGAGAAGGAGTCCTCCGCGGTCCAGTGCCTGGGTGTTGCGGCGGACATGGATGAGGTTCCGGTAGCGCGAGAGCAGCGAACTGGCGGTGCTCGTCTGCGCGGCCACGTTGGTGCTCTCTCGGCCAGGGGCGAAGGGGAACCAGGGCGTCGTGGTGGAGAAGCCCCCATTCGCGCTCGCATCCCACGGCATGGGCGTGCGCTTGGCTTCATCGTTGTTCGTGGTGCCGTTGGACAGTCCCACCTCCTCGCCGTAGTACAGGAACGGCGAGCCCGGCAGGGTGAGGAGCACGGAAGCCGCATTGGCCAGTCGGCCCGAACCGCCACCAAGTTGGGTGGCGATGCGCACGTTGTCGTGATTGGTCAGGAAGGGCGCATCCGCAACGCCCTCGGGGTAGACGCGCGCCATCTCCGCCAGCTTGGCGGCGATGACGGTGGCATTTCCCTGCGGGATGCCCGAGATCATCTGCTCGGCGAGAGGGAAGTTGAAATTGAGCGGCAGCTCGTCACCACCGGGCGTCTTTTCCGTAGAGCCGTAGTAGGTGGCGATACTGGACGTGGAACTCCAGTTCTCCCCTACGAGCACCGCGTCCGGCTTCACCTGTCGCACGTAGGCGGCGAACTCCTTCCAGAATGCATGGGTCTCCGGCGTGTCGGCCTGACCATTTCCAGGCCCGGTCTCGATGAGGTAGCGCGCCGCGTCCAGCCGGAAGCCGTCCGCGCCCTTCTCCAGCCAGAACGAGGCGATGCGCTTGACCTCCTCGCGTACCGCGGGGGTCTTCAGATTGAGGTCCGGCATGCCGCCCCAGAAGACGCCGTAGTAGTAGGCACCATTGAGCGAGTGCCAGGTGGCGCCGCTGGTGGAGTACAGGTCCCAGGGCCGTTTCCAACCCGGGTTGTTGTCCCTCCACTGGTACCAGTCCCGCTTCGAGGAGGTGCTCGAGGACGAGGACTCCACGAACCACGGGTGTTGGGAACTGGTGTGGTTGATGACCAGGTCCAGGATGACGCGCATGCCCCGGCGGTGGGCCTCGGCGCACAAGCGCTCGAAGTCCTGCTGGGTGCCGTAGTCCGGGTCGATGCGCTCGTAGTCCACCACGTCATATCCGTGGTAGCTGGGCGAGTCGAAAATGGGCATCAGCCACAGCGCGTCCACCCCGAGATCCGTGGTGGTGCTCGGATCGCCATCGTTGAGATAGTCCAGGCGTGAGATGAGGCCGGGCAGGTCGCCTTTGCCGTCACCGTTGGAGTCCTGGAAGCTGCGGACGAAGACCTCGTAGAAGACGGCATGCCGGTACCACTCAGTGCCCGCAGGCGGGGCAATCTCCACCGGAGTCGAAGTCGGCGGAACCTGCCCCGTGGGCGTGGTTGGACCCGAGATGCAGGCCGTCAAGGTGAGAAGGGGGAGGAGGTGCAAGCAGCGGGAGCGCGGCATGGGGGCAAGGCTTTAACAGCGCCTCGAAATCCATGCCAGCCGCCGCAGGTAAAGGCTCAGCGCTTCTCTCCCTGTGCTTCAGATCAGTTCGGTGCGAGCCCCATGCGGCTCTCCATCTCTGGGTTCATGGGGTCTCGTAGGTGACCCTCAAGTAGGGCTTGTTGGTTCCACTCCTGGAGTCCAGAATGAGCAGTGCACCATCCCCGCTGTAGTAGGTTGGGGTGAGATTGTCGGGGACATTGAAGTGCAGTCTGAGCTGGGTGCGCTTGCCGCGGGTTCCCTGATTGCGCCAGTCGCCATCGACTGCAGCCAGGACAGGGGCAGAACTCCAGCCGCGGCCGGTCGGATGCCATGTGGTGACGTGATAGACGATGGCGCTCGTGTAGTCGCTTGCCTCAAGTGTGGCACCGTAATTCACGCTCGACACGTTCATGTCTCCAAACCGGGTGAAAGGATCGCTGTCGAAGGTGCTGATATAGACGTTCAGGGAGGCATCCTTGATGCTCGAGAGGTCAGCGGGAAGTTGACCCAGATCGAACGTCAGGAAGATCATGTCCGCCAGGGGATAGAAGGTGGTGGCGGTTCCTCCCTCGAAGTCGAAGTCCAGGCCGAGCCTGTAGGTTGTCGAAGGGATATTGACGCGGTAGGTCTTACGGCTGATGTCGAAGATGGCATAACCGTCGTTGCCCGCGACCACTGGCAGATCCGCAGTCAGCTGCCGGATGATCCTGAAGCTGGCGTTGATTCCCGTCCCCAGCGTGTTGCCCGCGAGATCCCTGGCCGAGGCGTCGAGGCTCCAGTTGATGTCCGTGCCATAGGCGAGCCCGGACGCGGGGGTGAAGGTCATCGTCCTGCCATCGGCACTCCAGGTGAAATCGCCAGCCACACCGCTGGGGCTCGCGATGGCGAAGGCCGCCTGGGTGTTGGCCTTGTCCATGGGCTCGGAGAACGACACGCTGATGCTCGTGGAGCGGCTCAGGCCAGTCTGCGTGTGGCTCGGGCTGTATCCGGTGAGCTGCGGCCGTGTCAGGTCCGGAGCGTTGCTGGTGGTGAACTTGAAGCTGAAGGGCGCGGCCAGCGCGTTGCCCGTTGCGTCCATCGCACCCGTGCCCAGGGTCACCGTGTAGACGGTGCTGTAGGCCAGTGAGGCCGTCGGGTCGAAGGTCAGCAGCTTCCGGCTCGGGTCCCACGTCAGGATGCCGGGAACGGTGGGGTGGATGGAGAACGCGGACGTGGCGGACTCGGTGTCCATCGCCTCGGAGAAGTGGAGCGACACGTTCGTGTTGATGTCCGCGTCAGTCGAGTTGCCGCCGGGCGCGGTGCTCGCCACCGTGGGCGGCGTCGTGTCCGGCAGGCTCTGGGTCTCGAAGCCCACCGTCGTGGCGGCCAGTGCGTTGCCCGCCTCGTCCGTGCCCTGGATGCTCAACGTATACGGGGTGCCGTACTTCAGGATGGGCGTCGGCGTGAACTTCACCGTCCGCTTGTCACCGCTCCAGGACGGGGTGCCCAGGTTGGAGTGCGCGGGGCTGAGCGCGACCTTGACTCGGGTTGGGTCCATCGGCTCGGAAAAGGTGAGCACCACCTGCGTGTTCACCGCCACATAGGTGGCGCCGTGGGCCGGCGAGCTCGACGCGAGTGCCGGGGGGACCTGCTCCAGGGTGGCGGTGAAGGTGAGGGTGCTCTGCCCATCCAGGGTGTTGCCCGCGGTATCCCTGCCGGACACCGTCAGGGTGTACGTGGTGTCGTTGGAGAGGGCGGTCGCCGGCTGGAAGGTGACCTGGGTCCGCTCGGTGTTCCAGGCCGGCATTCCCAGTGTCATGGCTGGCATGGCGCTCACCGTCACCGAGGCCGGATCCATGGGCTCGGAGAAGGTGATCTCGATGCGCGTGTCCACGGGGGCGGTGGTGGCGTCGCCCGGTACCGTGCCGCTGAGCAGCGGGCGGGTCAGGTCCGTCGGGTTCTCGGGGACTGGCTCCTCCACTTCTGGAAGTTCGATGCATGCGGGCAGGGACAGTGCGCAGAGGAGCGCGGCGCTCGTTGCCCAGAGCCTGGAGTTCATGGCTGTGTCCTTTTCTTGAATGGATCGGTTTGGGGGGTGGCCTGCGATTGGCCGTGCCGGCCTTCGCAATTCGCGGGCCAGCCGAGTCCCCCTGTCGGTTCACGTGCTTGGGTGTTTCGCCCACCGGGAAACTGTCCCGGTGGGTGTACGGCGTCCGCGGACGGGGACGGATGACGGGTGCAGGATCCGAGGCTCTGCTAGTCTCCACCGCGCTCCCACGGGCCGTGACTTGGTGACGGACGGGGGGAGCTTCCTCATGACTCGAAGGGTTCGCGGGCTGGCTCGTCTCCAGGAGGGGGGCGGACCGTGCACCCAGGAAGGTGTGTTGAATGCGATTCGCGGTTTCCTCCAGGCCCACCCCGTGGGTCCGGCCACTGGCGCTCGGCCTGGTTGGCCTCCTCTCGTCGGGTACGGCCCTCGCCGCCGAGCCCGCGAGTGTCTCCCTCGTCGGCTCCGTGAAGGATGCGCTGAGCTGCACCGCCGGTGATACGGCTTGCACCGAGGCTCGTCTGTCCTTCAATGAGGAGGATCAGCTCTGGCAGGGCACGTTCCCCCTGAAGGCCTCCACCTCGTCGCCGTGGAAGTTCCGGGCGGCGGCCGATGAGGGCGCTGGCTCCGTCTCCACCTACGGCCGGGGCGCCGTGCTCGATGGACCGGAGATCGACCTGACGCTCGGGGCGGATGCTCCGGTCAAGTTCTACTACGACTCCAAGACGCACTGGATCACCAGCAACAAGACCTCCATCATCGCCACCGTCGCCGGCAGCTTCCAGAGCGAGCTGGGGTGTTCGGGTGACTGGGCGCCGTCATGCTTGCGCTCGTGGATGCAGGACATCGACGGGGACGGCATCTACACCTTCTCCGCGAACCTCCCGGCGGGCGCGTACGCGTTCAAGGTGGCCCTCGATGAGGATTGGGGCACCAGCTACGGTCAGAATGGCACGGGCGGTAACATCGACTTCTCCGTGCCGGAAGGCGGCTCCCCGGTGGACTTCAAGTTCGACTCGAAGACCCGCGTTCCCACCTTCAAGGTCTTGAATGCGCCCCCGGGTGACATCCGTCTGGCCCGCGCGTACTGGGTGACCCGGGACACGCTGCTCTGGGCCCCGGTGGATGTTCCCTCCAATGCGAGCTTCAAGCTCCACTACGACCCCACCGGCGCCATGGTGCTGCAGCCCACGGGTGTCCAGGGCGGCCAGTCCATCGCCCTCACGCTCGACCCGGCCGGCCCGAGCGCGCAGCTCAAGGAGAAGTTCCCGCACCTCGCCAGCTACAAGGCGCTGAAGCTCGCCGACACGGAGCTGGCCAAGGTCCCCGAGCTCCTCAAGGGCCAGCTGGCCCTCTCCGCGACGGCGGACAACGGCAAGCTGCTCGACGCCACCTCGGCGCAGACGCCGGGCGTGCTCGACGCGCTGTACACCTACGACGGGCCGCTGGGCATCTCCTGGAATGACGGTGTGCCCACCCTCCGCCTGTGGGCTCCCACCGCACGGTCCGTGCGGCTGCACGTGTTCGATACCTCCACCGGGGCCGAGGCCAGCAGCGTGCTCGACCTGACGCACGACGCGGCCACCGGCGTCTGGAGCGTCACCGGCGACGCGGGCTGGAAGAACAAGTTCTACCTCTACGAGGTCGAGGTCTACGTCCGCTCCGAGCAGAAGGTGGTGAAGAACCTGGTGACGGACCCGTACTCGCTGAGTCTGGCCACCAACAGCAAGCGCAGCCAGCTCGTCGACCTGTCCGACGCGGCGCTCGAGCCCGCGGACTGGGACTCGTTGAAGAAGCCCGCCCTGGAGGCTCCCGAGGACATCGTCCTCTACGAGCTGCACGTGCGCGACTTCAGCATCAACGACGCCACCGTGCCGGCCGACAAGCGGGGCACCTTCGCCGCCTTCGCGGAGAAGGCCTCCAACGGCATGAAGCACCTGGCGCGGCTCGCCAGCGCCGGTCTGACGCACGTGCACCTGCTGCCCGTGTTCGACATCGCCACCATCAACGAGAACCGCGCCGACCAGGTCGTGCCGGCGGGCGACCTCGCCTCGATGCCCCCCGACTCGGAGCAGCAGCAGGCCGCGGTGACCGCGGTGCGCGACCAGGATGGCTTCAACTGGGGCTATGACCCGTACCACTACACCGTGCCCGAGGGCAGCTACTCCACCCAGCCCGAGGGCAGCCAGCGCATCCTCGAGTTCCGCCAGATGGTGAAGGGGCTCTCCGAGGCCGGCCTGCGCGTGGTGATGGACGTGGTCTACAACCACACCAACGCCTCGGGTCAGGCGGCCACCTCCGTGCTCGACCGCATCGTCCCCGGCTACTACCACCGCCTCAACTTCGACGGGAACGTCGAGACCAGCACCTGCTGCCAGAACACCGCCTCCGAGAACGCCATGATGGAGAAGCTCATGGTGGACTCGCTCGTCACCTGGGCCAAGGCCTACAAGGTGGATGGCTTCCGGTTCGACCTCATGGGCCACCACATGCGGTCCAACATGGTGAGGGTCCGCGAGGCCCTGAGCGCGCTCACCCTGGAGAAGGATGGCGTGGATGGCTCGAAGATCTACGTCTACGGCGAGGGCTGGGACTTCGGCGAGGTGGAGAAGAACGCGCGCGGCGTGAACGCCACGCAGCTGAACATGGGAGGCACGGGCATCGGCACCTTCAGCGACCGTCTGCGTGACGCGGTGCGCGGCGGTGGTCCGTTCAGCGGCCTGCAGGAGCAGGGCTTCGCCAGCGGTCTCCTCAGCGAGCCCAATGACACCAACCAGGGCACTCCGGAAGAGCAGCGCGAGAAGCTGCTGCACTACACGGACCTCGTCCGCGTGGGCCTGGCCGGAAACCTGCGCGACTACGAGCTCGTGGATGCTGAGGGCAATACGGTGAAGGGCTCGCAGGTGGACTACAACGGCAGTCCGGCGGGCTACACGATGGATCCCCAGGAGGTCATCACCTACGTCTCGGCGCACGACAACGAGACGCTGTTCGATGCCATCCAACTCAAGGCGGCTCCGTCCACCTCCATCGAGGAGCGCGTGCGCATGCAGAACCTCGCGCTGGACCTGGTGCTGCTGGCCCAGGGCGTCCCCTTCATCCACGCCGGTGACGAGCTGCTGCGCTCCAAGTCCCTGGACCGCAACAGCTACAACTCGGGCGACTGGTTCAACAAGCTCGACTTCACCTACGAGTCGAACAACTGGGGCGTGGGTCTGCCTCCGGCCGACGACAACGATGACAAGTGGGATATCATGCGGCCGCTGCTCGCCAACCCGGCGCTGAAGCCGTCCAAGGAGCACATCGTCTCGTCCCTGGACCACTTCGACGAGATGCTGCGCATCCGCAAGAGCACCGCGGCGTTCCGCCAGCGCACCGCCGAGGACATCCAGTCCAGGGTGCGCTTCCACAACTCGGGTCCGGACCAGAGCGCCGGTGTCATCGTGATGGAGATCACCGACGAGAAGGCCGCCGACGGGCACACCCGGGTGTTGGTGGTCTTCAACGGCAGCAACAAGAAGGTGTTCCCCAACGTCCCCGCGTACAAGGGGAAGCTGATGCAGCTCCACCCGGTGCAGCAGTCCTCGCGTGACGTGCGCATCCACGAGGCGCGCTTCGACGTGGTGACGGGCTCCTTCGCGGTGCCGGCGCGGACGACGGCGGTGTTCGTGAACGCCCCGGACACCCAGGGTTGCGGATGCTCCGACTCGGGCGGTGGGACCTTCGCCGCCCTGGCGGCGCTGGTGGGCGGGGTGCTGCTGTCGCGCCGCCGCCGCGCCCAGGCGTAGTCGTTCTTCCGTGAGGGTTCCCCCTCCTCCGAGAGGGGGGACCTTCCGGTCGAGGCAGCCGCGGACCGGCCGGGTGGGTCCTCGGGTGCACGTTCCGCACGCTCCTCGTTCCTCCGGTCCGCGCAGTGGGGTAGAGGAGCGTGCATGGACGAGAAGACGCTCACCCGACTGCTCGAGCAGGTGAAGGGCGGCAAGGTCTCCGTGGATGATGCCGTGGGACGGCTCAAGGACCTGCCCTTCGCCGAGCTTGGCTATGCCACCCTGGACACCCACCGCAGCCTGCGCTTCGGCTTCCCGGAGGTGGTCCTGGGTGAGCCGAAGACAGCGGAGCAGGTGCTGGGCATCGTGGGCAAGCTGGTGGAGCGCAAGCAGACGGTGCTGGTGACGCGGTTGCAGCCGGAGAAGGCCGAGGCGTTGCTGGCGGCCTTCCCCAAGGGCCAGTACCACGACGTGGCGCGCATCTTCCATCTGAGGCAGGGCAAGCCGAAGGCGGGCACGGTGGCGGTGGTGACGGCGGGCACCAGTGACATCCCCGTGGCGGAAGAGGCAGCCGTCACGGCGGAGGCCATGGGGGCCACGGTGAAGCGCGTGTACGACGTGGGCGTGGCGGGCATCCATCGGTTGCTGCGCAGGCGCGAGGAGATTCAAGACGCGCACGCGGCGGTGGTGGTGGCGGGAATGGAGGGGGCGCTGGCGAGCGCGTTGGGCGGGCTGGTGGGCATCCCGGTGGTGGCGGTGCCGACGTCGGTGGGGTATGGGGCCAACTTCGGAGGCGTGTCCGCGCTGCTGGCGATGATCAACTCGTGCGCGTCCAACGTGGCCACGATGAACATCGACAACGGCTTCGGCGGTGGCTTCTACGCGGCACTCATCTCGCGGACCAAGGGCCGGCGCTGAGCCACTACAACCCCTCTCCCTCCGGGAGAGGGACGGGGTGAGGGTATCCGTCCCCGTGGGAGAACCAACCGTGCGCAAGATTCTCTACCTGGAGCCGGTGGGCGGCATCGCCGGGGACATGTTCCTGGCGGCGGGCGTGGACCTGGGCGTGACGCCGGAGGCCATCGCGCAGGCGCTGAGCGGGCTGAAGGTGCCGGGCTGGAAGCTGTCGGTGAGCCGGGCGGTGCGGCACGCCATCAGCGGCACGCACCTGGACGTGGTGCTGGACGAGCGCGAGGCCCACCCGCACCGGGCGTACTCGGACATCCGCCAGCTCATCGAGGCGGCACCCACCCTCTCTCCCAAGGCGAAGGAGCGGGCCCTCGCGGTGTTCCGCGCCATCGGGGAAGCGGAGGCGAAGGTGCACGGGGTGTCCATCGACGCCATCCACTTCCACGAGGTGGGGGCGGTGGATTCCATCGTGGACATCTGCGGTGCGGCGGTGGTGCTGGACCTGTTGGGAGACCCGGAGGTGTACGCGGCGCCTCCGCCGCTGGGGAGCGGCACCATCCGGGTGGCGCACGGAAACATGCCCATCCCCGTGCCGGCCACGCTGGAGCTACTCAAGGACGTGCCGGTGCGCTTCGAGGGCGTGGGCGAGCTGACGACGCCCACGGGCGCGGCGCTGCTGAAGGTGCTGGCGCGGATCGGCCAGCCGCTGCCGACGGACTTCATCGTGGAGCGCATCGGCTACGGCGTGGGGACGAAGGACTTCCGGGACCGGCCCAACGTGCTGCGCGCGTCCATGGGGCGGGCCGAGGCGCGGACCGAGGGACTCTGGGTGCTGGAGGCGAACCTGGACGACAGCACGCCGCAGCTGCTCGGCTATCTCCTCGAGCACCTGCTGGGCAAGGGAGCGCTGGACGCCTGGGTGGTGCCCGCGACGATGAAGAAGGCGCGGCCGGGGCACGTGCTGAGCGTGCTGGTGGACGGGGGCGCGAAGGAGACGGTCGTGGACACGCTGATGCGCGAGTCCACCACACTCGGGGTGCGCTCCTACCCGGTGGAGCGGAGGGCGCTGGAGCGGGATTGGGTGGAGGTGGAGACGCCGTGGGGCCAGGTGCGCGTGAAGCGCGGCCTGCGCAACGGCGAGGTGCTCAACGCCCACCCCGAGTTCGAGGACTGCCGCAAGCTGGCCGAGGCGGCTGGAGTGCCGCTCAAGCAGGTGATGGCGGCCGCGCTGGCGGCGCTCGGCTCGGGGCGGTGAGCAGCCGCCTCCGGGGGCGTCCGGTCTTGCGCTCCCCACGGTGTGCTTGTCAGAGTTCGCGCGAGCCCGTCGGTCTTCGGCCAGTGGAGGTTCCCCGGTGAAAGTCGTCCATTCCCCGCTGCACGCTCGCCACGATGGTGGCAAGGAACTGCACCGCGGCGAGCTGGTGCCGTGCTTCGAGATGCCGGTGCGCGTGGACTACATCCTGAAGGCGGTGGAGCGCGTGGGGTTCGAGGTACACGAGCCGCGCCCCTTCGCACCGGAGTCGCTCCTGCGAGTCCATGACGCCGGGTTCGTCGAGTTCCTGCGCACCGCCCATGACGAGTGGCGGGCGGCTGGCAAGGAAGGCTTCATGCTGCCGAGCGGCTTTCCGGCCCGCGCCCTGCGCCGTGACCACATCCCGTCCGGCATCAACGGCAAGATGGGCTACTACGCCTTCGACGCCAGCACGCCCATCGTCGAGGGCACCTGGGAGGCCGCCTTCGCCGCCGCCCGGTGCGCCCTGACCGCCGCCGCGTGGGTCGCCGAGGGCGACAAGAGCGCCTACGCCCTGTGCCGTCCGCCCGGACACCACGCCGGGTACTCCGTCTACGGCGGCTACTGCTTCCTCAACAACGCCGCCCTGGCGGCGCAGCACCTGCGCGACAAGGGGTTCGCCCGGGTGGCGGTGCTGGACGTGGACTACCACCACGGCAATGGCACCCAGGACATCTTCTGGGAGCGCTCGGACGTGTTGTTCGTGTCCATCCACGGCACCCCGGAGACCGAGTACCCGTACTTCCTCGGCTATGCCGACGAGCGCGGGGGCGGGGCAGGCGAGGGCTACACCCGCAACTTTCCGCTGCCGCGCGGCACCACCTGGACGGAGTACAGCTCCGCGCTGGGAGCGGCGATGGATGTCCTCGGCGGGTTCTCGCCCGATGCTCTGGTGGTGTCGCTCGGCGTCGATACCTATGAGGGCGATCCGATCAGCGCCTTCAAGCTCTCCACCCACCACTACCCGCTGATGGGCCAGCGCCTGGCCGCGCTGAAGGTGCCGACGGTGTTCGTGCAGGAAGGCGGCTATGCCGTCGAGGACATCGGCACGAATGTCACTGGAGTGCTGGAGGGATTCCTCGGCAAGGGCTGAGGATTTCTCGTCCCTCGGGGCAGCTTCGTGCTCCGGCCCCGACATCCGGGCGTGCGCTCCGGGCGGCCTGCCCTGGAGTGCGGCCCCATCATCGGATGGCGTGCTGTCGCGAGTGCCTCGCGCGTTCCTCTCCGGGCAGTGCTGGGGGAACGCTCGGGAATGCTTTGCCCAGTGTGGGCGCGTGTCGCTGGCCTTTCCGGGGTTTCCTCTCTGGAGCGGTGGTTGCAATGCATCCGCACGGGGGAAATGAATGAAGCAGGCCAATACAGTGATCCCGTTGGTCAGACGGAATCAGGTCGCCCTGGAGAGACCCAGGAACCAGGTCGATCTGGAGCGGCTGGTGTTGCGCGCACGCAGTGGCATCGAGCAGCGCTGGACATCCTGGCTGGCCAGGGGCGTGAAGACGCTCTCGTTCTATGGAGGCTTCTCCGTCTCCAGGCCGTTGGGAGAGGGCGAGGCGCTCATCCTCTTCTACCACAAGGTCCAGAGGCGGCCGGTGGGGGTCTGGGGCGAGCCGGTGCTCGACGTCCGGGAGTTCGAGCGCCATGCGCTCTTCCTGGCGCGCGAGTACCAGCCGGTGCCCCTGTCCGAGCTCGTCGCGGGGCTCGCGGGACGGGCGAGGTTGCCCCGCAGGGCCCTGGCGCTGACCTTCGATGATGGCTACCGCAACAACCTCTACCTCGTCGCGCCCATCCTCGCGCGCCACGGAATCCCAGCCACCGTCTTCGTCACCACGGGGCTGATCGGCACCTCGGGCTGGATGTGGGCCTATGAGCTGGAGGAGCTCTTCTCCCGCTACCCGGCCGACCAGGTGTGCCGCGCGAGTGGAGACCCGGCCATCCTGCGGCTCGGCTCGCTCGGCTTGAGTCCGCGCGTCCTGATGATGGCGTGCGTCGAGTACCTCAAGGAGCTGCCGCACGCGATGATGCTCGGCATCGTGGAGCGGGTGCGCGCGGCGTTCCCCGTCCCGGTGAACGATGAGAACCGTTTCCTCTCCTGGGACGAGGTGCGGGAGCTGTCGCGCCAGGGGTTCGAGATTGGCGCCCACACGGAGAAACACCCCATCCTCACGCGGCTTCCGCTCGCCGAGGTGGAGCGGGAGCTCGTGGCCTGTCGCGACACCCTCGAGGAGAAGCTGGGCGTGCGTCCGACGCTCTTCTCCTATCCCAATGGGGCCACGGACCCCGGGGTGACGGAGCTCGTGGGCCGCTACTTCGAGGCGGCGGTCACCACGCGGTCGGGAATCTGCTCGCGGGCGAGTGGGCTCCTCGAGCTTCCGCGCATCGGGGCGCCCGTTTCCGTGTCGGAGCTGGCCTTCGAGCTGACCTGGAATGCCTTGCGGCCAGAGGTGGCGAGGCCCGTGCTGGACCGGTAGTGATGCGATGGATTCGGGAGGTGGGTGGATGGAAACGTTGATGGCCATTCCGTCGCTGCCAGACTTCAGCCCGGCGCAGCTGCTGCCGCGCCGGGGCGGCAGGATCCTCTTTCCCTTCAACAGGCATGGGCTCGAGCTGACCTACCTCGGCCGCAACGCTGTCTGGCGGGCGGCCAGGATGCTGGGGCTCGAGGGGTGGGAGGTCATCGTCCCGGCGTACCACCATGGCGTGGAAGTCTCGGCCCTGCTCCACGCGGGAGCGCGGCTCCGGTTCGCGCGCGTGGATGCCTCGGGGAGGCTGGACCCGGACGATGTCCGCTCGCGCGTGGGGCCTCGCACGCGCGCCATCTATGTCATCCATTACGCGGGTTTCCCCCAGCCTCTCGATGCGCTGCTGGAGATCGCCCGCGGATGTGGCGCCTTCCTGATCGAGGATTGTGCGCTGTCCCTCTTCTCCCGCGAGGGCGTGTACCCACTGGGAAGCCGGGGCGATGCCGCCATCTTCTGCTTCTACAAGACGCTCCCCGTGCCTCATGGCGGAGGTCTGCTCCTGCGGGAGGCTCACACGGACCGGCTCCCGGACCCGGTGCCTCCTCCGCTCCTGCCGGCGCTCTCGCACATGGCGGGCTCGGTGTTGGTGGGCGCCGAGCGCCGGTTCCTGCGTCCGGGCAGGTGGCTGCGCGCGGTGACGAAGACCTTCACCGGGCATGTCCGGGCCCGGGCCCGGCTCGAGGACATTCCGGTGGGGACCCAGGCTTTCGAGCCGGAAGCGGTTCATCTCGGGATGAGCCCCGTCGTTGCCCGGGCGCTCGCGTCCGTGGACGCGGAGCAGGTGGTGCGCCGCCGCCGCGCCAACTGGCTCCTCCTGCACGAGCGGATCGGCAGGCCCGAGCGGGCGACGTGGTCCTCGCTGCCGCCAGGGGTGTGTCCGCTCTTCTATGCCCTGGAGGTGGATGACAAGGCTCGCGCCCTGCGCCTGCTGTGGTCTCGCGGCATCCAGGCGGTCGACTTCTGGAGGTCCGGTCATCCCGCGGCCTCGGGCGAGCGCTTCCCCGAGGTGGAGGCACTGCGCCAGCGGGTGGTGGAGCTTCCCTGTCATCAGGCGCTCGGCCCCGAGGAGCTCGAGCATGTGGCGAAGGTGGCGCGGGAGGCGCTGAAGGCATGAACGGCCGCTGGACGGTGGACATCGTGCGGGACACGCGGGGCTTCCTGGCGCTCCGGGACGAGTGGCGGCGCTTGTGCGGGTCCGGCCGGGCGCGCGTCTTCAATACCTGGGAGTGGCTCTTCGGCTGGCATCTCCACTTCGGGCGGGAGCGGAGGCTCTTCATCCTCACGGCGCGGGACGAGGCGGGCGGGCTCGCTGGAGTGCTGCCGCTCTCCATCGAGGAGCAGCGGTGGGGCGGCGCCCGCCTCCGGTGGCTCCGGTTCCTGGGGGATGAGGGCGTGGGGAGCGACTACCTCGATGCCATCCTCCGGCCCGGGGACGAGGCGGCCCTGACCGAGGCGTTGGTGGATGCGCTCGCGAGGACCTGGCGCGAGTGGGACATCCTGGAGCTGGCTGACATGGAGGAGACGTCCCCCACCGTGGCGCTCCTGCGCGCGCTCTGCGGGGCCCAGGGGTGGCAGCTCGAGAGCACCGGGCGGAACCGCTGTCCGTACGAGGCCTTCGAGGTGGGTGAGAGCTTCGACTCCCTGCTGGCGCGCGTCGCCCGGGCCGACAACTTCCTGCGCCGCCGCAAGTGGCTCGAGCGGCAGAAGGGCTTCGCCATCACGAAGGCGGAGGACCCCGAGGCGCTCGCCCTCGCGCTGCCCGAGTTCTTCCGGTTGCACGCCCTGCGGTGGGGAGGGCGCAGCTCGCTCGATGCGCCGGACGTCCAGGAGTTCCACCGCGCGGTGGTGCCGCTCCTGTCGGCGGAGGGAAAGGTCCGCATCTACCTCCTGTCCGTGGAGGGCAGGGCGGTGGCGTCGGTCTACGCCCTGCTGCACGGGCGCACCTTCAGTTATTACAACGCGGGATACGACCCCGAGTGGAAGGCGCGGAGCGTGGGGCTCGTCCTCGTGGGCGAGACGTTCCGCGATGCGCTGGCCGAGGGGTTCTCCGAGTACGACTTCCTGCGCGGCGTCGAGGCGTACAAGTCGGATTGGACTCGGGGACTCCGGACGACGGTGCGCCTGCGTATCACCCGGCCGGCGAGTCTCGGCGACTGGGTCGTGCGTGCCCAGGCGCTGGAGCGCACGGCCCGAGGCGTGCTCCGGGATGCGCTCCCAGAGGAGATGCTCACTCGCCTGCGGCGGTTGCGGCAGCGGGGTCTGGAGGAGGCATCGGCGAGGTGATGGCGGCGCTCAGCTCGGCGCGGTGAGCTTGTCCAGGATGAGGGCGAGGAAGTCGCTCTCGCCGTGGAAGGCCCAGCCCAGGTGCGTCTTGCAGGCGGCGCACCTGGCGTACTCCCAGACGAAGCCCGGGAACCAGCTCGCCTCCGCGGTGGGCGGGCCGATGACGAGGCAGCCCTCGGCCCTCGCGAAGCAGCCGAAGTGGAAGACGAACCCGGATGGGTTCACGCGCGTGTGCGTGTGCCGGCCGTTGACGGTGGTGCGGTCCCGCTCGCGAGTGATGACGTGGCCGCAGCGCGCGCAGCACAGCGGTGTTTCCGGGGCCCGGGACTCGGTGTCTTCCTTCGCCTGGCTGGCGGGCGTGTTCCCGGTGGGAACGGTCGGCGTTCCCTTGAGCCGCCGTGTTTCAGGGGACTGCCTTGGCCAGCGGGACGGATTCATGGCTCGGATGAACGGAAGGTAGACCCTCACCCTGTCCCTCTCCCAGAGGGAGAGGGGACTCTTCTCGACTGCTCTTGCCCATGCGCGTGGCCGGATGCAAGCCCGGGCTCGCGTGGTATGTCCGCCCCCCGAGGGGAGGTCGGCCGCTTGACGGAGAAGGTTCACGTTCCCCTGGAGGTCTCCGAGGTCACCAAGGTGTATCCCGGAGGCATTCAGGCGCTCGATCAGGTCAGCTTCAGGATCGCCCTCGGCGAGCGGGCCTGTCTGCTCGGTCCCAATGGCGCGGGGAAGACGACCCTCATCCGCCTGCTCACCGGCGCCCTCCGGCCCTCGTCCGGACGGGTGAGTCTCTTTGGTCTCGGCGTCGAGGACCCCGACTTCCTCCAGGCCAAGCGGCGTGTGGGCATCGTCCCCCAGTCCCCGGGCATGTACCGGGACCTCACGGTGGATGACTACCTCCAGCTGGTGCGCGACCTGTACGGCAGCGGGAACATCGCCGAGGTGGTGGAGGCTTTTGGTCTGGCCTCCTTCCGCTCGCGGCGGATGGCGGAGTTGTCTGGGGGCATGCAGCGCCGGTTGTCCATGGCCGCCGCGCTCGTCTCCTCGCCGGAGGTGCTGCTGCTGGACGAGCCCACGGTGGGGTTGGATCCCGTCGCCACACGCGAGGTGCACACCTTCCTGCGCAAGGTGATGCCCGGCCGCACGGTGCTGCTGTGCACGCACAACCTCGCCGAGGCCGAGGCCCTCTGTGAGAGCGCCGTCATCCTCCGCCAGGGCCGGGTGCTGCTGCACGAGCGCATCGCCACCCTGCGTCAGCGCATCCAGCCCGTGCTCGTGCTGCGCGCCGCCCAGGGCCCCGAGCGGTTGTTCCAGGCTCTCTCCGCCCGGGGCAACTCGCCCACTCGCGAGGAGGACGCCGTGCGCGTGCACGTGGCGGACGCGGTGGCCCAGGCGCCCGAGCTGCTGCGCGGGCTGCTCGCCGAGGGTATCGATGTCTACGAGTGCCGGGTGGTGACGCCGAGCCTCGAGGACCTCTTCCTGGATGTCGTGGGGGCCAACGATGTTCGCGCGTGAGGTGCGGATCCTCTTCGGCAAGGAGTGGTGTCAGTTGTTGCGCAGCCGGGGCGCCATGCTGACGGCGCTGCTGCTGCCCGTGCTGCTGCTGGTCATCATCCCAGGCGTGCAGATGCTCGGGCTGAAGAGTGGAGCCATGAAGCCGGTGAACCTTCCGCCCGGCGTGGAGCTGCCCCCGGGTCTCCGTGAGCTCGCGGAGGACCCCGTGGCCATGATGCGGGCCATGCTGGTTCCGTTCATCGCGCTCGGCGGGCTCATCGTGCCCTCGGCGACGGCCAGCTACATCCTCATCACCGAGCGCGAGTCGCGCACGCTCGAGCTGCTGGTGGCGCTCCCGGTGCGCGTGGGGCAGATCCTCCTCGCCAAGCTGCTGGCCCTGCTCGCGCTGGCCTCGGCCGTCACCCTGGTCCTCTTCACCGTCGACGCGGCGCTCATCCTCGGGCTGCGCGTGGGCTCGCCCGGCTTCGTGCTGGCGCTCCTGCTGGAGCTGCTGACGTCGCTGGCCTTCTCCACCACCAGTGCGCTGCTCGTCAGCCTGCTGGCGCGCGATTTCCGCACGGCCAACAACATCAATGGGCTGT
The DNA here is from genome assembly GCF_024623785.1 of Archangium lipolyticum. Taxonomy (NCBI): domain Bacteria; kingdom Pseudomonadati; phylum Myxococcota; class Myxococcia; order Myxococcales; family Archangiaceae; genus Archangium; species Archangium lipolyticum. The sequence goes on along the minus strand of NZ_JANKBZ010000006.1, from coordinate 322,049 downwards.
TCATCGGCCCCATCATCCTCGTCTGCTTCCTCGCCATGGTGGCGGTACCGGGCCCCACCCTCACCGCGCTGCTGCTCTCCGCGCTGTTCACCGTGGGCGCGGCGGTGGCCACCTTCGTGGCGTTGAGGGTCATCACCTTCGAGCGGCTGCTGCGCTGAGCCGTCGTCGGGGGTGGCCGGCATGGCCGGGATCGTTCTATGACCGGCTCCCCATGCTCCTCCCGACCACCATCACCGAACTGCACTTCGAGCCGTTGGATCTCGCCCTCACCGAGCCCTTCGCCATCGCCACGGGCGCGCCGGACATGGCGAACAACGTGCTCGTGCGTCTGAAGCTGGCGGACGGGACGGTGGGCCTGGGTGAGTCGGCGCCCCTCACGGCGGTGTCCGGCGAGACGCAGGCCAGCACGATCTCTGCCATCGCCTCCGTGCGCGAGGCGCTGCTCGGGCGGGACGCACGCGGCTGGCGGCCCATCGGCGCGTGGCTCGCCGAGGCCCTTCCGGGGGCTCCCTCCGCGCGCTGTGGCATCGAGCTGGCGCTGCTGGATGCGCTGGGCCGGCACTACCGGATGCCGCTGTTCGCCTTCTTCGGCGGGGCGGGCACCGGGCTGGACATCGACATGACGGTGACGGCCGGTGACGAGGCGCACGCGGCGTCCTCGGCCCGGGCCATCGTCGCCAGGGGCATCCGCACCCTCAAGGTGAAGGTGGGCGCGCTGTCCGCCGAGGAGGACGTGCGGCGCATGGTGGTCATCCGGCGCGAGGCCCCCGGCGCGCGGCTGTTCGCGGACGCCAACGGCGGTTACACCGTGGCGCAGGCGCGGACGTTCCTCGAGGGGCTGGAGGCCGCGGGCATCCCCCTGGCGCTCTTCGAGCAGCCCGTGCCTCGCGAGGACTGGGAGGGCATGGCCGAGCTGACGCGCTCGTCCCGGGTGCCCATCTGCGCGGACGAGTCGGCCCGTACGGCGAAGGACGTGCTGCGTCTGGCGCGCGAGGGCGGTGCGCACGGCATCAACCTCAAGCTGATGAAGAGCGGCGTGGTGGAGTCCCTGGCCATGTGGAACCTGGCGCGTGCCTCCGGCATGGAGTTGATGATGGGCGGCATGGTGGAGAGCACCCTGGCCATGAGCTTCGCGGCGCACTTCGCCGCCGGCCTGGGCGGCTTCGACTACGCGGACCTGGACACGCACCTCTTCATCCGCGAGCACTCCTTCCAGGGCGGTCTGCGGATGCAGGATGGGCGCGTGGACATCGGTCATGTCCAGGCTGGCCACGGGGTCGACCTGGGCTGAGCCGCTGGGCGCCGTGGGTCTCCTGTGTCAAGGTGACACGCACCGGCCGTGAAGGCCGGCAGGGGGAGACACCGCATGTTGGATGCTCTGGTGGTGGGAGCCGGTCCGACGGGCCTGACGATGGCCGTGGAACTGGCGAGGCACGGCCTGCGCTGCCGCATCGTGGACCAGCTCGAGGCGCCCTCGGTGTTGTCGCGCGCCCTGGCCGTGCAGGCGCGCACGCTCGAGGTCTTCGACGACTTCGGCATCGCCGACGAGGCCGTCGCGCGGGGGCGAAGGACCGAGGCCTTCAACGTGGTGGGCGCGGGAGGCGCTCGTGCCCGGGTGCCCCTACAGGCCTTCTCCTGGCTGGAGACGCGCTTCCCCTACATCCTCATGCTCCCGCAGGACGCCACCGAGGCGCTGCTCACCGAGTACCTCGGCACGTTCGGGGTGAAGGTGGAGCGCGGCCTGGGGCTGGAGGACTTCCGGCAGGACGCCGACGGCGTGGAGGTGACGCTGAAGCGCGCGGATGGCCAGGTGGAGCGGGTGAAGGCGCGCTGGCTGCTGGGGTGTGACGGCGCCCGCAGCCGGGTGCGCAAGGGCGCCGGCATCCCCTTCGAGGGGGAGACCTACGACGACGCGTGCGTGCTGGCGGACGTCCACGTGGAGTGGCCGCTGGGGCAGGGCGAGCTGTGCATCCTCCCGTCCACCCGGGGCGTGGTGGCGGCCTTCCCCATGCCGGGGGAGAAGCGCTTCCGGATGTTCGCCGTCATGCCGCGCGACTCGCTCCCGGAAGGTGACGACACGGCGCCTCTGACGCTGGAGGAGATGCAGGCGCTGGTGGATCGCATGGTGCCGGTGCCCACGCGTCTGAGCGAGCCGCGCTGGATGACCCGCTACCGGCTGCATCGCCGGGGCGTGCCCCACTACCGCCAGGGACGTGTGTTCCTCGCTGGCGATGCCGCGCACATCCACAGCCCCGCGGGCGGTCAGGGGATGAACACGGGCATCCAGGACGCCTACAACCTCGCGTGGAAGCTGGCGCTCGTCACCCGGGGGCACGCGCCGGAATCCCTGCTCGACACCTACGAGCAGGAGCGGCACCCGGTGGGCCAGAAGCTGCTCCAGGGCACGGACCGGCTCTTCGGCCTCATGGCGCGAGGAGGGGCGACCTCGCGGCTGTTGCGCGCGTACATGGTGCCTCGCATCGCCCGGCAACTGCTGGGCAACCGTTTCGTGCAGCGTCAGATGACGCGCTTCGTCTCCCAGCTCGCCATCCACTACCGGCGCAGCCCGCTCTCCACCGAGCGCATCTGGGGCGACGAGGCCGGCGGGGTGCGGTTGGCGGAGGGGCCCGCGCCCGGCGAGTACGTGCCGGAGCTGCCGGTGAAGGGTGAGGGGGTGACGCGCCTGCACGAGGTGCTGCGAGGGCCTCATCACACGCTGTTGCTGTTCACCGGACTGGAACCCGAGGCGAAGGCGCGCAGTGAGCTGGTGGCGCTCGCGCGGCGGCTCGAGGCGGCGTACGGGCCGCTGCTGAGGGCGCGCGTGGTGGTGGCGGGGGAGGGGACACCAACTCCCTACGTGCTGGCGGACGAGGACGGTGCGGCGCACCGCCGCTTCGGTGCCGGAGCGGAGTGCTTCTATCTGCTCCGGCCGGACGGGTACGTGGGGCACCGCGAGCGGCCCATCGAGCCGAAGCGGCTGGAGGCGGAGCTCACCCGCCGCATGGGGTCGCCCCGGCCGGGCCAAGCGCGCGTCGCGGGTTGAGGGGTCGGGTCGCCCTGGTAACATGGGGCGGCATGTCCCCGATGGCCGCGCGCAGGACGCGCATCGCTCTCTGGCTCCTGGCCGCCCTCGCCGCGTTGGCGGGGGCGTTGTTCTGCGCCTTTCACTGGCTGGGGCACGCGCTGGGCTTCTTGCGGTACGAGGACGCCCTGGTGCTGCGGGGGGCGGGCTCCTGGGCGTTCGCGACCCTCCTGTGCCTGTTCGTGTGCTTCCGGTGCGCGCTCCGCTTCGCCGACTCCGGAAAGTACGACTGAGCACTCCGGGGCCGGGTCCGCTCAGCTCCCGGCACCCTCGTGCGCCGGAGTCTCCTTGGCCGGGGACGCATTGCCGCCCCGGGAGCCCAGCAGTGTGCGCCACGCGGTGGCGAGCAGGATGATGGTGCCGCCCACGAGCGCCCACTTCCCGGGCCTCTCGCCCGCGAAGAGGAAGGTCCACACCGGGTTGAGCACCGGCTCCAGCAGGATGAGCAGCGAGGCCTCCACCGCGGGCGTCTCGCGCAGACCACGCTGGAAGAGGGCGTAGGCCATGCCGAGCTGGAACACGCCGAGGAAGACGAGCAGCCCGAGGTCCAGCGCCGTGGGCGCGGGTCCTCCGAGCGCGGGCAACAGTACGCTGGCGCCGGCGATGAGGTTGCCCCACACGAGCACCGCGGAGCCCTCCTCGCCCACCGCGCGCAGCCCGAGGATGCACAGGGCGAAGGCGAGGCCCGAGGCCAGGGCCAGCACGTTGCCCAGGAGCTGCCCGGGGTCGAGCTGGTCGAGGAAGAAGAGGCTCAGGCCGAGCAGGAACACGGGGACGGCGGCCAGCTCGCCGCGGGAGGGGCGCTCGCGCAGCAGGAGCGGCGACAGGAGCAACACGTAGAGCGGCGCGGTGTCCTGCAGGAAGATGGCGTTGGCCGAGGTGGTGAGCTTGTTGGCGAGGATGAAGAGCACCACCGTGCCCGCGTAGGCCACCGCCGCGGCGATGCCTCGCCAGGACAGACGCCGGCGGCCGGCGGGGATGGCGAGCGCGAGCACCAGCGCGGCGACGAGGGAGCGCCCGGAGGCGATCTGCCAGCCCGAAAGGGTGGACAGCTTCACGGCGGCGCCGGCCGTGGACCAGAGCACGGCGGCGGCGAGGAGGTAGAGGCGGGAGCGGAGCATGGCGGCGCGGGTGACTCATACGCCGGGCACACCGGGAAAGCTACCGCCGCCGGATGGAGCGCACGAGGGGCGGCTAGGCCCCCAGGAAGCGGCGGTACCGGGCCTCGAGCGCCATGTAGACGGCATAGGCCACGAGGCCCGCCGCGGCCAGGGCCAGCAGCACCGCCCCGTAGGGTTGGGCCGCGAGCGTCGCCAGGGCGCCGTCCAGTCCATGGGCCCGCCGCGGGTTGGCGGTGAGCGCCGCCTGGACGAGGAACACGCCCATCATCACGAACACCAGGCCTCGCGCGAGGATGCCCAGCTTGGAGATGCGCACCGCCCACTCGGCCTGGTGCGGCCGCATCCCGTCCAGCCGCAGCTTGTCGCGGAACTTCTCCTTCCACGCCTTGTAGGCCTGCCAGATGCCGACTCCGGCGATGACGAGGCCCACCACGGCCACCAGGGCCTGTCCGAAGGGCTGCGACATCAACCGGGCCGTCCACGTCTGGGCGCTCTGGTCTCCATGCCCGCCGCCGCCTCCGCTGCCCAGCACCAGGCGGAAGGCCGACACCGCGAGGAAGGTGTAGACGCCCGCGCTCACGAGATAGCCCGCTCGCGTGACGAGCCCCTTCGCGCCGGTGCCCTTGCCATCCGGATCCATCCAGGCCTGCACCACGCGCCAGAGGACGTAACCCACCATGCCCACGGCCACGACCGCGAGCAGCACCGTGCCCCCGGTCTGCTGGGACAGCGTGGTCAGTGCGCCATGGGTATCGGTCGTCTCGCCGCCCTGGCCGAAGGCCACCTGCAGCGCGAGCACCCCGATGACCGCGTACACCACGCCCTTGGCCAGGTAGCCCAGGCGGGCAAGCCGCTCCGTCCAGGGGTTGTGCATCGCCTGGGTCCCGAGGTGGTCTCCCTGCCGCTTCAGCTCCGAGGCCTTCCGGCCAATCTCGTTCGCCATCGTCCCTCCCGTCCTCTGGCGTTTCCAAAGGTAGGCACACGCGGCGGCGTGCCAGGGAGGGCGCTCGGAAGGCCGTATGGTCTCCGAGCGGACGGGCTAGAACGCGAAGCGGCTGAGCACCGGGTAGTGGTCCGACGTGGTGGTGCCGTACTGGGGGATGTCGCTGCCCGGCATCACGCGCTGGGCCGAGCCGCTCACGTAATTCGAGAGCAGCTCGTTGCTGACGAGCTGGTGGTCGATGAACTGGGTGTTGTTCACCGTGCTTCGCTGGCCCGCGAGGGACAGGGGCCGGGTGAGGAAGCTGTACTCCGCCGGAGCGTCGAGGAAGTTCCTGTACGGCGTGGGCATGTAGCCGTTGACGACGTTGGGGTCGCGGGTGATGGAGACGTCCACGTCGTCGTTCCAGTCTCCGAGCACGAGGACGCGCGCATCCGGCAGGTTCGTGTCCAGATAGTCCTGGAGCGCCAGCGCCGCCCGCTGGCGGCGGTCATAGGACTCCACGTCGGAGAGCGCCTTCATGTGCAGCACGATGGCCACCAGGTCCACGCTCACCCCGTTGCGGGTGATGCGCAGGTCCACGCGCAGCGGAGGCCGCGTGCCGAAGTCGTAGTTGCTCGAGGTCAGGATGAGCTTCGCGTCCCGCACGGTGACCACGTCCGGCCGGTAGAGGATGCCCACCTTCTGCTCGGAGTCCGAGTAGTAGTACGAGCCGGAGGGGATGCGCGGGTCACTGGCCATGAAGCCGTCGTAGCCGGGCAGCTGCTGCTTCAGTGCCGCGAAGTGCGTGGCATCGACGAGCTCCGCCAGGCCCCAGAAGTCCGCTCCGGCCGTGGAGATGATCTTCCGCGCGTTGTCGAGCTGGAGCTGCTCGTCGGCCGGACCGTCGGCCGTGGACCCGAACCACTCGAGGTTCCAGTTGCCCGCGCTGAACGCCAGGGAAGACGTGCCCGCATCCCCGGCCGTTCCGGCATCACCACCGGGAAGGCCCGCGTCCGCTCTCGTCCCGGCATCGTGGAGCGGGTCGTCCTGCTCGGAGGGCCTCTGGCAGGCGCAAAGGAGGGTGAGAACGGCGAGCGTTCCCAGCAGGCGGATGAGCGGAAGGGGGCGTGGCATGGCCTACTGAGCCGCCAGGATGCGGCGCAGCTCGTCCTTGTCGTTGGAGTACTGGAAGGACTCGTACAGCTTGAAGCTGTTCTCCATGTCCAGCAGGTGCGGGCGCATCAGGCGCAGGGCCTTCAGCTTGTCCTTGGAGAAGTTGATGTGGCGGAGGATGTCCTGCGTCTGGGCCACCAGGAAGTACTGGGAGGAGGCCGCCTGCTCCAGCACGGCGAGCTGATCATCCGCGAAGGGCTCGTTGCGGATGGCCGCCACCAGCGAGCGCAGCATGGCATCGGTGATGGGCTGCGCCGTGGGCGGGTGCGGCTGCGGCAAAGGAGGCGGCGGACGCGAGGGCTCCGGGCGCTGCGCCGGTGGGGCGTTCGTCACCTGCCGGCCCACCTCCTTGAGGTCCGCGCGGGCGCTGTCGATCAGCTGCTGGAGCTGCCGGTCCTTCTTCGCCCGGCCCGCGGCGGTGGCGAGCTTCTCGTTGATGCTCGCGAGCTGAAGGATGAGCGCGTCACGCTCCACCACCACCGGGTTGCCCGCCGTGTCCGGGAAGCCCGTGGTGCCCGGGTTGCCGTTGGGCGGAGGCGGCCGGACCGGCGCGGTCTGGGGGGCGGATTTGGCCTCCGTGCTCTTCTCCGTGCTCTTGTTCTGGGCCAGGGCCGGGACGGCCAGCAGGGTCGCCACGGCAATCAGTACCGCTCTCATCCGTCTCTCCAGGGGTGAGGATTGTTTTGTACGCCGGACAGGTGTGCAGTCTGATGGATGTTCCCGCGCTCGCCCGACTGGCGAATCAGTATAGCCTGCCCGGCTCCGGGCCCAGCGGCTCGCACCGCCCGTGATGGAGGAGAGAGACTGATGGCCGAGAAATGGGACAAGCAGCTGATGGACTTCCTCAAGCGCTCCGGTGAGGAGCTCAAGCGCACCGGCGAGGAGCTCAAGACCGAGGCGCAGCGGCTGATGGTGGAGGTGAAGGACCCCGCCAAGCAGGCCAAGGTGAGGGAGGGGCTGGAGAACCTGCGCACCTGGGCGGTGGCCACGGGCAAGCAGGCGGCGGAGCGGCTCGAGTCGGCCGTGCGCCACGTCGAGGACACCGTCGAGGGTGCTTTCAAGGAGCAGGCGGCCTCCGCGCCGGCTCCCCAGCCGAGCCCGGAGCCCGGCCCCCGGCAGGAGTCGAGTCCCCGCTCCGAACCGGCGCCCCGTCCCCAGGCCGCGAAGAAGGCGGGCACCAAGTCCATCGGCCGCAAGAAGACGGCCGCCAAGGCTCCCGCCCAGAAGACCGCCGCCAAGAAGGCCGCGGCCAGGAAGGGCCCCCAGAAGTCCATCGGCCGCAAGAAGCCCTCCCGCCCGGCGACCTGACGTCTGGGAGGCGGGAAAGGGGCGGCCAACCTCCGGCCGCCCCCAGGGCGGTTGGATCGACCCCGGCCCCATGACATAGTGCGCGCGTGGCCGACTCGAACCGCGACGAGAAGGGCAGCTTCCAGACCCACATCTCTCAAGACGTCATCGACGCCGCGCTGAAGAGCGTGGAGCGTCGCGCCGAGACTCCCCCTCCGGAGGAGGACGAGGCGTCCCTGGGCGGGAGGACGCAAGAGGTGGAATTCCCCGAGGGTGGACGGACGCTGGATGTGGAGCTTCCCGAAGGGGGGATGACCCTGGAGGTGGACATGCCGCCGTCCGTCTTCGAGGAGCCCTCCACCCGCTCCGACGACACCTTCGCGCTGGCGACCGCGCTGGAGCAGACCCGGCGCGAGCTGGCGGAGGCGCGCCAGCAGCTGGAGCAGTCCCAGCGCGAGCTGGGGGAGACGCGCCAGCAGCTCGAGTTCAGCCAGTCCAAGGGCCGCGAGATGATGGAGCGCCTCAAGGACAGCCACGAGCGCGGCCTGCGCGCCACGGCCGACCTGGAGAACTACAAGAAGCGCGCCCAGAAGGAGAAGGAGGAGGTCCAGAAGTTCGGCTCCGAGCGCCTGCTCAAGGACTTCCTCCCGGTGGTGGACAACCTGGACCGCGCGCTGGAGGCGGCCCAGAAGTCCTCTGATTTCGAGAGCCTCCGCACGGGCGTGGAGATGACGCGCAAGCTCTTCGACAGCGCGTTCGGCAAGCATGGCGTGAAGGGCTTCTCCGCCGTCGGCCAGCCGTTCGACCCGCGCCTGCACGAGGCCATGCAGCAGGTGGAGAGCGCCGCGGTGCCCTCGGGCCACGTCCTCTACGAGGCCGTGCGCGGCTACATGCTCAATGAGCGGTTGATGCGGCCCGCGCTGGTCGTGGTGGCGCGCGCGCCGGAGAACGCGCCGCCCGCGCCCGAGCCGACTTCTTCAAGCGCAACGCCGGAGGGTGAGCCCACGGGGGGGACCACCACCGCGAAGCCCGGAACCACTCCCTCGGGGAGCCAGTAGGACGTCATGGGCAAGGTGATTGGAATCGATCTGGGGACGACGAACTCGTGCGTCGCCGTCATGGAGGGTGGCGAGCCGGTGGTCATCCCCAACAGCGAGGGCAGCCGCACCACGCCGTCGATGGTGGGTTTCACCGAGTCCGGTGAGCGCCTGGTGGGGCAGATCGCCAAGCGTCAGGGCATCACCAATCCGGAGAACACGGTCTTCGCCGTCAAGCGGCTCATCGGCCGCAAGTTCGACTCGCCCGAGGCCAAGAAGGCCATCAGCGTGAGTCCCTTCCGCGTGGTGCCCAGCCCCAACGGGGACGCCTGGGTGGAGATCCGCGGCAAGGGCTACAGCCCGCCGGAAGTCAGCGCCATCGTGCTGATGAAGATGAAGCAGACGGCGGAGGACTACCTCGGCGAGCCCGTCACCGAGGCGGTCATCACCGTTCCCGCCTACTTCAACGACAGCCAGCGCCAGGCCACCAAGGACGCGGGCCGCATCGCCGGCCTCAACGTGCTGCGCATCATCAACGAGCCCACGGCCGCGGCGCTCGCCTACGGCCTGGACAAGGTGCGTGACATCGGCGCCGAGCGCATCGCCGTGTACGACCTGGGCGGCGGCACGTTCGATATCTCCATCCTGGAGCTCAACTCGGGCGTCTTCGAGGTCAAGAGCACCAACGGCGACACCTTCCTGGGTGGCGAGGACTTCGACCAGCGCCTCATCGACTTCCTGGCCAAGCGCTTCGCCGAGCAGAACAACGGCCTGGACCTGCGCAAGGACCGCATGGCGCTGCAGCGCCTGAAGGAGGCCGCCGAGCGCGCCAAGCACGAGCTGTCCAGCGCCACGGAGACGGAGGTCAACCTCCCCTTCATCACCGCGGACGCCACCGGCCCCAAGCACCTCACCGAGACGGTCGAGCGCGCCACCTTCGAGGCGCTGGTGGCCGACCTGGTGGAGCGCTCCATCGAGCCGTGCCGCATCGCGCTCAAGGACGCGGGCATCACCGCGCAGCAGATCCACCAGGTGCTGCTGGTGGGCGGCATGACGCGCATGCCGGCGGTGCAGCAGAAGGTGAAGGCGTTCTTCGGCAAGGAGCCGCACAAGGGCATCAACCCGGACGAGGTCGTCGCCGTGGGCGCGGCCATCCAGGGCGGCGTGCTCAAGGGCGAGGTGAAGGACGTCCTCCTGCTGGACGTGACGCCGCTGTCGCTCGGTGTCGAGACGGCCGGCGGTGTCTTCACGAAGATCATCGACAAGAACACCACCATCCCCTGCAAGAAGGGCCAGGTGTTCTCCACGGCGGTGGACAACCAGCCGCTGGTGTCCGTGCACGTGCTCCAGGGTGAGCGCGAGATGGCGGTGGACAACAAGACGCTGGCCCGCTTCGAGCTGGTGGGCATCCCTCCCGCGCCCCGGGGCGTGCCGCAGATCGAGGTGTCCTTCGACATCGACGCCAACGGCATCGTGCACGTGAGCGCCAAGGACCTGGGCACCGGGAAGATCCAGCAGGTGCGCGTGGTGGGCAACTCCGGCCTGTCCGAGGCGGAGATCCAGGCGATGATCTCCGACGCCCAGGCCAACCAGGCCAACGACAAGCTCAAGAAGGAGCTGGCCGAGCTGCGCAACAACTGCGACTCGCTCCTCTACACCACCGAGAAGAGCCTGGAGGAGTACGGCAATGTGCTCCAGGAGAAGGACCGGACGGAGATCAAGGCCGATCTGGACCGCCTCAAGGAACTGCTGACGGGCTCGGATCCGGCCGCCATCAAGGAGGCCTACCAGCAACTGGAGACCAGCGCCTACCGCATCGCGGACGCCCTCTACGCGGACCAGTCGAAGTCGGGCTCCTGAGCCCCGCGCGGGCCCCCTTCCCGGGGCCCGCCTCCCCGGTGTTCAATGCGCACCGTGGAATTCCCCTCGCTCGAAGCAGAAGTCGCCTTTCTGCGCGGCCTCACCGCCGTGGTGCGGATGGCGGATCACATCCTCGAGGACTGCCTGGAGCGAGGCATGGACCTCGACACGGCGGTGGATGTGTTCCTCACCCAGTGCGCGCGGCTGGTGCACGCCTCCGCCGGCTTCGTCTGTCTCCGGGGCACGTCGGGCCCGGTGCTCACCCGGGTGCTGGGCCAGCTGGAGGTGGACGTCTTCGAGGCCACGAAGTGGACGGGCCCGCACCGCCTGAAGGACGGGCGGATGCTCTTCTGCTCCCAGCTGGCGCTCGGCAAGCTGGAGCTGGGCACCCTGGGGTTGGTGGTGGAGGGGCGCTTCGACGACGGCGGCCAGCTGGTGATGAAGCTGGTGGACGCCATCGGCGACCAGCTGGACAACGCGGTGGTGGCCTTCCTCGCGTTCTCCGACGGGCGCAACGTGCTGGAGCGGCTGGACGACCTGGCCCCGCAGGACGATGACCCGGTGACGGGGCCGCGCGGGCGCATCGGCCGCTACGAGCTGGTGACACCGCTGGGCACCGGCGGTATGGCACAGGTGCTGGTGGCGCGCACGCGGGGCCCCGAGGGGCTCGGCCGGCTGGTGGCGCTCAAGCGCATCCTCCCGCACCTGGCCTCGGACCCGGACATCGTGAAGCAGTTCCTGGACGAGGCGCGCATCGGGTTGCGGCTGTCACACCCCAACCTCGTCACCTTCTACGACTTCGGTGAGGCCCAGGGCGCCTACTTCCTGGTGATGGAGCTGGTGCGCGGGGTGGACTTCGATCGGCTCCTGAAGACCACGCGTCCCTCTCCGGCCGTGACGGTGGCCGTCGTCATCCAGGCGCTGCACGGGTTGCACGCGGCCCACATCGCCAGGGCGGAGGACGGGGTGCCGCTGAACCTGGTGCACCGCGACTTGTCGCCGCACAACCTGATGGTGGGCTTCGACGGGCGGGTGAAGGTGCTGGACTTCGGCGTGGCCAAGGCGCGCGCCCAGCGCACGGTGACGCTGCCGGGCATCGTGAAGGGCAAGCCCCTCTACATGTCACCGGAGCAGGCGCGGGGCCACCGCCTGGACGCGCGCAGCGACCTCTTCGCCGTGGGCCTCATCCTCTTCGAGGCGCTCACCGGCGTGCGCGCGTTCGACCGCGGGGACGAGCTGGAGTCCATGCACGCCATCTGTGACGACACGCTGGGCCGTCCCAGCAGCATCGCCCTGCCCGTGTGGGAGGTGATGGAGGTGGCGCTCTCGAAGAAGCCGGAGGGCCGTTACGTCAACGCGCTCCAGATGGCGGAGGCGCTGGCGGAGGCGTGCCCCCCGGCGCGCGACGTGGAGGTGGGCCGGCTCGTGTCCGCCCACTTCCCCGAGCGCCTGCGCGGCTTCGAGCGCCTGGAGCGTGTCCACCTCACGGGGAACACGGCGAGCGCGCCCTCCGAGTCGACCCGGCTGCGCGCCGCCGCCTCCGCCAAGAACGACCGCTCGGGCCGTTAGAGGCCACGCTTCGTCGGGTCGTCCTCGCCGCTGAGGTCCAACTTGCGCGTGCCCGCGTCGCTCCGGGGAGCCACGCGGCGGGGCTCGTCATAGAGCTCGTCCCCGTGGATGATGGTCCTCTCGTCCAGCAGCGCGCGCTCACGGGCCGACTCCTCCTCCGCGCGCAGGGCCGCGGGCCGCTCCGTCACCGGGGGGCCGGGGGGGATGGGGGTGTCCACACCCCGGGTCGTGGCGATCGGACGGGTGCCGATGCTCCGGTCCTCCTCGGTGAGGATGGGGCTGGCCCGGGCACCCTCCGTGTTGTACGGCCCGATCTCCTGGTTGCCCAGGTCCTCCGTGCGCAGCTCCTCGGGCCGGTGGCCGAAGGGGAGCCCCGTGCGCTCACCCGCGTTCAGCCACGCGGCGTTCGTGGCCGCCTCGTGTCCGATCTTGCTGGTTCCGGTTCCGTAGGGCACCTCGTCGGAGAACGTCCGCAGGCTCTCCTTGCCGTGGGCCAGGATGATCTCCCCGTTGCGCAGCTCGCTGATCTCCGCGTAGCGCACGGCGTAGTCCTTGGGAAAGAAAAGACCCTTCTCGATATGGAATTCCGTCTCGCCCACGGCGTACACCTTGCCGAGCTTGTGGCCGTCGACACTGCGGACCGTCATGCCTTCCTTGATGTCTGTGCGCTGATACATGTCCGCCTCCTGGTGGGGTTCGTCTCCGACAAAGGTGGGAGCCGGGGGGGCGGGACGTCAGTCTCCGGGAGGAGGGCAGGCGAGGCTCGGCCGCTCGGTGGCCCCAGAGGGGTCTGGATAACGCACCAGGACGCAGGGTGGAAAAAAAGGCAGGAGAGCCGGACAGCGAGCCGTTGCGAGCTTGACCCCTCTTCCGGGTCCCCATAGAAAACCGGGGCTTTGCCGTGGCCTTTCCCAGGAGATCCCCCCATGCGCCGTTTCGCCCCGATGCTCATCGCCGCGTTCGCGCTGTTCGCGGCCGCGTGTGAGAAGAAGACGCAGCCCGCTCCCTCTGGTGAGGCGGCGCCTGGTGGCCAGGCTGCCCAGCCGGCCAACACAGGAGGCACGCCCGGTGGTTCGGACACCATCCTGCTGGGCGAGGTGGGAAGCCTCACCGGTGCCCAGGCCACCTTCGGTATCTCCACCCGCAACGGTATCGACCTGGCCCTCAAGGAGGCCAACGCCGCCGGTGGGGTGAAGGGCAAGAAGCTGGCCGTGCGCGTCTACGACGATCAGGGCAAGCCCGAGGAGGCCGCCCAGGCCGTCACCCGCCTCATCACCCAGGACAAGGTGGTCCTCATCCTGGGCGAGGTGGCCTCGTCCAACTCCCTGGCCATGGCCGAGAAGGCCCAGGCGGCCGGCGTGCCGATGATCACCCCCTCGTCCACCAATCCCGCGGTGACGGACAAGGGCGACTTCATCTTCCGCGTCTGCTTCATCGACCCGTTCCAGGGCTTCGTGATGGCGAAGTTCGCCCGCGAGAACCTGCAGCTCAACCAGGTGGCCATCTTCCAGGACAACAAGAGCGCCTACTCCATCGGCCTCACGGACGTGTTCAGCCGCAAGTTCACCGAGATGGGCGGGAAGATCACCGCCACGGAGAGCTACTCGCAGGGCGACACCGACTTCCGCGCGCAGCTCACGGCCATCAAGCGCACCAAGCCGCAGGCCATCTACGTTCCGGGCTACTACAACGACGTGGGCATCATCGCGCGCCAGGCGCGCGAGCAGGGCCTGACGGTGCCGCTGATGGGCGGTGACGGCTGGGATTCGGAGAAGCTGTTCGAGCTGGCCGGCAACGCGCTGGATGGCAGCTACTTCTCGAACCACTACTCGCCGGACAACCCGGATCCGAAGGTGCAGAAGTTCATCGCGGACTACAAGGCGGCGTACGGCGGCGTGCCGGACGCGCTGGCGGCGCTGGGCTACGACTCGGCCAAGGTGGCGATCGCCGCCATCGAGAAGGCCAAGGACCTGAGCGGCCCGGCCATCCGGGACGCCATCGCCCAGACCAAGGACTTCCCGGGCGTGGCCGGCACCATCACGCTGGACAAGAACCGCAACGCCGTGAAGTCGGCCGTCATCCTCAAGATCGGCGACGGCAAGACCACGTTCGTCACCAGCGTCAACCCGTAATGTCCCAGCTCCTCCAGCACCTCATCAACGGCATCGCCGCTGGCACCATCTACGCGCTCGTCGCGCTCGGCTACACGATGGTCTACGGCGTGCTCAAGCTCATCAACTTCGCCCATGGCGACGTGATGATGGTCGGCGTGTACATGGGCTACTCGACGGCCTTCATGCTCGGCCGCCAGGCGCAGGGCACGCTCTGGGGCGTGCTGCTCATCTTCCTGGTGGCGATGGGGGGCTGCGCGCTGATGGGCTTCCTCATCGAGCGCTTCGCCTACCGGCCGCTGCGCGAGAAGCCCCGGCTCACCGCGCTCATCACGGCGATCGGCATCTCGTTCACGCTCTCGTACGGCTTCCAGCTGGACATCGGCTTCCTGCCGGGCGCCGCGCCGCGGGCCTTCCCGCAGATCATCAAGCCCGCCATGTGGTTCACCGTCGGAGACCCCGAGTTCCCGGACGTGGTGCTGTGGAACTGGCAGGTCATCTCCCTGCTGCTGGCGGTGGGGCTGATGGCGGGCCTGCAGTACCTCGTCTTCCGCACCCGCTTCGGGCGGGCGATGCGGGCGGTCTCCTTCGACCACCGCGTGGCGGCGCTGATGGGCATCCCCACCGACCGCGTCATCTCGCTGACGTTCATGATTGGCAGCGCGCTGGCGGCGGGAGCGGGTCTGCTCTACGCCATCAAGGACACCTCGGTGAGCCCGCTGATGGGGCTGTACGTGGGCCTCAAGGCCTTCGTGGCGGCGGTCATCGGCGGTATCGGCAACGTGCCGGGGGCCATGGTGGGCGGGCTGCTGCTGGGTCTGGTGGAGGAGTTCGTGGTAGGCTACGCCGCGAGCACCTGGCGTGACGCGGTGGCCTTCGGCTTCCTCATCCTCGTGCTGCTCGTCCGGCCCGGAGGTCTGTTCGGCCGGGTCGCGGCAGAGAAGGTCTGACGCCGCGCATGCATACCGCCGCTGCCGTCTCTTCTGGTTCCGGGAAGCCCTCCGGGATTCCCGCCCCGCTCCGGGGCATCTTCCCCCTGTTGGTGGCCCTGCCGGTGCTGCTCCTCCTGGAGTGGCTGCTGAGCAACTCGCCCTTCGCCACCTACCTGTTGTCCATCATGGGGGTGAACATCATCCTCGCGGTGAGCCTCAACATCGTGAACGGGATGACGGGGCAGTTCTCCATCGGCCACGCGGGCTTCATGGCGGTGGGGGCCTACCTCTCCGGCGTGACAGCGCTGGCCCTCAAGGACGTGGCCATCTCCTTCCTGCCGGTGGCGGCGAGCGACCAGGTGCTCCTGGTGGTGACGCTGCTGGTGGGCGGTATCGCCGCGGCCCTCTGCGGCTTCCTGGTGGGCCTGCCTTCGCTGCGCCTGCGCGGTGACTACCTGGCCATCGTGACGCTGGGCTTCGGGGAGATCATCCGCGTGGCGGTGCAGAACACCGAGGCCTTCGGCAAGGCGCTGGGGCTGAGCGGGATTCCGCAGACGTCCTCGGTGGCCATGGTGGGCTTCTGGGTGTTCCTGGTGGTGCTGGTGGCGCGCCGCATCGCCGCCTCCAGCCACGGCCGTAGCCTGTGGGCCATCCGCGAGGACGAGGTGGCCGCCGAGGCCATGGGCGTCAACACCACGGGCTACAAGGTGCGCGCCTTCGTCATCTCCTCCTTCTTCGCGGGCGTGGCGGGCGGGCTGTTCGCGCACTTCGTCCCCATCATCAACCCCGGCTCCTTCACCTTCGTGAAGTCGATGGAGATCGTCGTGATGGTGGTGCTGGGCGGACTGGGCTCGACGACGGGCGCCATCGTGGCGGCGGTGTTCCTCACGCTGCTGCCCGAGGGGCTGCGCTCGGCCTTCACCGCCTTCGGGGCGGAGGGCAGCCTGGCACAGAAGGTCGATCAGATCCGCATGCCCGTGTACGGCATGCTGCTGGTGGTGCTGATGCTGGCACGGCCACAGGGTCTGTTCGGCACGAGGGAAATCTGGGAGATCCTGCCGCGGTGGATTCCGCGCCGCCGGAAGGGGATGTGATGAGCGGGCCACTGCTCGAGGCGGTGGGGGTGAGCATCCAGTTCGGGGGCCTCAAGGCGCTCTCGGACTTCAATCTCGCCATCCACAAGGGAGACCTGCAGGGGCTGATCGGCCCCAACGGCGCGGGCAAGACGACGGCGTTCAACGTGCTGACCGGCGTGTACCAGCCCACCCAGGGCGAGGTGCGCGTGTGCGGGCAGCGGGTGAACGGGCGGCTGCCGCATCAGATCAACCACCTGGGACTGGCGCGCACCTTCCAGAACATCCGCCTGTTCCGGGCGCTGACGGCGCTGGACAACGTGAAGGTGGCGTGCCGGGCGCAGGGGGCGCTGAACCCCGAGGGCGTGGGGCTGGGCGCGAAGTTCCGCGGGGCGATGAGCAACTACCGCGACTGGTGGCGGGCGCTGCTGCTGACGCCGGGCTTCCAGGCCGAGGAGCGCGAGCTCACGGAGCAGGCCGAGCGCCTGCTGGAGGTGATGGGGCTTTCGCACCGGCGCAACGAGGAGGCGCGCAACCTGCCCTACGGCGAGCAGCGGCGGTTGGAGATCGCCCGCGCGCTGGGCACGAGGCCCAAGGTGCTGCTGCTGGACGAGCCGGCGGCGGGCATGAACACCCGCGAGAAGGCGGACCTGATGGTGCTGATCCGCAAACTCCGGGACGACTTCAACCTGGGCATCCTGGTCATCGAGCATGACATGAAGCTCGTGATGGGCATCTGCGAGAAGATCACGGTGCTGGACCACGGCGAGACGATCGCCCGGGGAGCGCCGGCCGAGGTGCGCAGCGACCGGAAGGTCATCGAGGCGTACCTGGGAGACAGCTACCTGGAGTCGCAGGGAGGGGCGGCGTGAACGAGGCTCAGGTGAAGGTGCTGGGTGCGCGCCAGGAGTTCCCGCCGCTGCTGGCGGTGAACGACGTGAAGGTGTCGTACGGGGCCATCCAGGCGCTCCGGGGCGTGACGCTGACGGTGGGCAAGGGCGAGGTGGTGGCGCTCATCGGGGCCAACGGAGCGGGGAAGACGAGCACGCTGCGCGCGGTGAGCGGGATGCTCAAGCCGGTGGGCGGGCGCATCTCGCTCGAGGGTCACGACATCACGGGGGCGAAGGCGCACCAGCTGGTGCCTCGGGGCATGGCGCACGCGCCCGAGGGCCGGGGTGTGTTCCCCAACCTCACGGTGCTGGAGAACCTGGAGCTGGGTGCGTACCTGCGCAACGACGCGGAGGGAATCGCGGCGGACATGGAGAAGAGCTACGCGCTCTTCCCTCGGCTGAAGGACCGGCGCAAGCAGCTGGCGGGGACGCTGTCGGGAGGAGAGCAGCAGATGCTGGCGATCGCCCGCGCGCTGCTGAGCCGGCCGAAGCTGCTGTTGCTGGACGAGCCCTCGCTGGGACTGGCGCCGCAGGTGACGGAGACGATCTTCCGCAACCTGAGGGACGTGAACGCGGCGGGGGTGAGCATCCTGCTGGTGGAGCAGAACGCGCACCTGGCGCTGAACTTCGCCCATTACGGCTACGTGCTGGAGACGGGCGAGGTGGTGATGGCGGGAGCGGGCAAGGCGCTGCTGGACAGCCCGGAGATCCGCAAGGCCTACCTCGGCGAGTAACCGGATTCCCACCCGTGTATGCCCCCTCTCCCTCTGGGAGAGGGCTGGGGTGAGGGTATTGGCTTCCCACCCGAGTTCCACGCGCTGACCTGACCGGAAAAGACTGCTAGCATTGCTGACCAGGGAGGTCACGTGCTCGCTACGCTTCTCCGGATGGCGCTGGTGCTGGTGACGCTCGTGGCGTCAGCGGCGGGAGCGCGGCCCGGGCCGGTGGCGGCGCGGGTGCTGAAGGCACGACAGGTGGTGCTGCGCGAGGGGCCCGGCGAGTCGGGGGAGGTGCGCGTCCATCCGGACTACCTCACCACGCTGGCCTTCGAGGCGGACGTGGCGCCTGGCATCGTGGAGGTGGAAGACCCCGAGCGCATTCGCGTGCTGGGCGCGCAGGGGCGGGTGGTGGTGCTCGAGCCCGTGCGGGAGCTGGCCGAGGGGGAGCGGGTGCCGCTGCGGGTGAGCTTCACGCGGGGCAGCACGGTGACACGGGCCGTGCTGATGCTCGTGCCGCACCCGTCCGAGGTGGACACGGAGGTGCGGGTGGCGCTCTCGGAGAAGCTCGCGCGGGTGGTGGGTCCGGCGGAGCCGGGTGAGCCGTCGACACTGATGCAGCAGTTGTTGGCGGGTGTGTGGGTTCTGGGAGAGCGGATCGACGGGCGCATGCTCCACGCCAGCATCTTCCCTCTGGGCATCAAGGCGGGATCGCCCTGGATGTACCAACTGGGAATGCAACGGGTTGTCGCTATTCCCGTGAGCAATCGGGCGGGAGAGCCACCGTGGGAACCGCGAGTGGTGTGGTTGACCAGTCCGGTGCTCGGCCCGAAGCCGGTGGCCCTGTCCGCGCGAATGCGCGTTCCCCGGCTCATGCCGGGAGTGCGCGAGTGGGTATTCGTGGAGTGGCCATTGAAAACGGAGGCATTTCATTTGGAGATACGGGAGCGGGAATCAGGGCGGGGCTTCCAGGTGGAATGGGGAGGGCCCCCATGAGTGGCAAGTCCTCCTCTTCGACGGCGCCCACGAGTTCGGGTGGGGATGCGCTGCCGGTGGTGCCAGTGGACGATGCGTTTCCTCGCGGGTTGTCGGCGGGGATGTGCGTGGGCCCCTGGCGCATCCTGCGGTGGTTGGGGCAGGGCGGTTATGGGGTGGTGTACCTCTCGGAGGACACACGGCCGGGATTGGCTGGCGGCATGTTGGAACCCGTGGCGCTGAAGCTGGCCGTGGGCCGGACGCCGGACGAGGAGCCGCAGGCGAGGCGAAGGCTGCTGCGAGAGGCGGAAATCCTGCGCCGGATCGTGCACCCGGGAGTAGTGCGCTGCCTCGGACAGGGCGAGCACCAGGGTGTGCCCTATCTGGTACTGGAGTACCTACCGGGTCCGAACCTCTACGAGTGGTCGGCTCAGCGCAACCGGACGGCGCGGGAGGTGATGGGCCAGGTGGGCTCACTGGCACTGGCATTGGAGGCCGTGCACGGAGCGGGGGTGTTCCATCGGGACCTGAAGGGCGAAAACATCATCGTTCGTGAGAAGGACGACCAGCCGGTGCTGCTGGATTTCGGCGTGGGGGATCATGAGGGCGCAGTCACCCTCACCGGCTCGGGGCTGCCACCGGGCACCGCGCACTACCGCAGCCCCGAGGCGGTTCGCTTCCTCCTGACGGAGCAGGCGCAGGCCCGGTATCGCTTCACGCTCGCGGACGAGCTCTACGCATTGGGAGTCATCCTCTACCGGCTGCTGACGGACGAATACCCCTTCTCGCCCGAGCTGTTCCGGCCCCTGCTCTACGAGAGAATCGAGCAGGCGGAGCCCTCCCCGCCGGTGCTGCTCAACCCGCGCGTCCCGCGTTCCGCCAGTGAGCTGGCCATGCGCCTGTTGTCCAAGCGGCCGGAGGCGCGGGGTGGAAGCGCCCGGGAGGTCTACACGGCCATCCAGGCAGCCCTGTCGGATGGAGACAGCCAGTGGGACGAATTCCTCTTCCAATGGGACGATGGTCCCTCCACGCACTCGCGGTCGACGGAAAAGGCGGGGATTCAGGGACCCATCGCACCCGGGCATGAGGCGGCGCTCATGCATGCTGCGGCGCGTGCGCGTGAGCTGCGGTGGCAGTTGAGGAAGAATCGGGCATTGCGCAAGCGACCTCGCATCCCCGCTCCCACCGAGGCAGTCCCGGCCGCTTCATCGCGGTCCGAGCGCAGGCGACCGGGTACGAGGAGCGCGTGGGTGCTGTTGGCTGTCGCATGCCTTTCGGGTCTGGTGTGGTCTATTCGTGAGCCAGGGGCGTCACGTACCGCGCCCTGGAGGTCTCCGATGAAGGAAGCTCCTGTGAATACCCAGAATGCCCGTGGTGACCTGCCACAGCAGGAAGCCGAGGACGGTTCCACCGTGAAGGAAGACGCTCATCCGTCGTTGGAGAGGTGTGCCGCGGCGCTCGCGGCGGGTCTGGTCCTCTCCGCCTGCGCGGGAGTCCCAGCACAGCCTCCTCGGCGGGAGTGTCCGAAGGAGGCACTTTCCACCATGGACAGGCTGAGGGTGCCCCTGGATAGCCCCATGTTCGTGCATGTCGACGTCAATCAGCCCGGAGAGTACTCAGATGTCGCGAACTTCCGAGAAGGTCCCATCGTGAGCGAGACCGTCACGAGTCTCTACGGGTTCAAGGGATACCTGCCACTGGGCACTCTGCTGTACGGCTATCTATGGACGCGGGGCGAGCGCATCGTCGCCCACTACGACCGAGCGAAGTTGCCAACAGGGGAGATCGTCCCCGTGTGCTTCGCGTTCGGGGCGGGTGACGGAAGACAGGGGGCTCCCAGGCAATGGGATCCCAGTCCACCCGGGACGGCGAACATTCCCAAACAATTTTCCGTCGTCGCGGTCGACCACTTCGAGTAGCGGGCCCGCGCCAGAGGCTTCAGGGCAGGAGGACGTGGACGCTCACGCCACCAGGACCCGCCGAGAGGGCTGCGGTTCCGGGGGTGGACGAGGTCTGGCGGTCATTGAGCCAGAGGTAGACACCCGCGCCCGCGAGCGCGGCGCCCACGGCCGCGCTCACGCCCGCGATGGTGCGCTTGCTGTTGGCCTCCTTGCGAAGCTCGACGATGCCGTCCAACTCGTCCTGGGCCGGGAATTGGTTGTTCGCGTAGGGCTTGTTGGAATCGATCATCGCGTTGTTGCCGGCGATGGCGAAGTAGCCCGCGAGCCCGAGCGCCACGACCCCCGCGCCCGCGGCACCGTAGGCCGCGGGGCGCTTCCAGTTCTTCCAGATGCTGGGGCCCTCCTGCTTCACGGCGATGGCCTCGGGCGGAGCGGGTTGTGGGGTGGGAGCCGTCTCGGCCTGGGCCGTGCCCGTGGTGGACTGCGCGGGTGGGGGAGTCGTCACGGGCGGGGCTGGGGCCGGGGGCTGCTCGATGAGCGGCGCGATCTTCACGGGGACGATGGAGAGCTGCTCGCGCAGGCGGGTGATGGCGGTGCGGACGAGCTCCACCTGGGGCTGGCCACGACTGCGGATCTGGATGCTCTTCTGGTCGATCACCTCGCCCTTGGAGTCCACCACGAGGCCGGAGACGCGCGTGAGCTGCCCGGGGAGGACGGTGATGAGCACGGCGCGGCTGGCCTGGGTTGCGGTGGCGAGCTTGCCCAGACACTCGGCGGGCTTCCTGGCGAGCGTGCACGAGCCCTTGGCCTCCTTGTCGAGGAAGGCGCTGACCTGGTCGGAGGACACGAGCTGTGCGTCGCTGCGGGCGATCTCCGTGGCGCAGGTGGCCTGGAGGTCCTGGACCTTGTTCTTGTCCTTCTCGCCGACGATGGCACACGGGTGTAGGGCGACGAAGTCCGTCTGGGCCCGGGCAGCAGGGGCGAGCAGCAGGCCGAGGGCGAGGAGCAGAGCGGGTCGCGAGGAGGAAGACTGTTGCACGGTGGACTCCTCGAGAAGGGACAGGCCGTACGCGGAAGCAGGGAGCGATGGGGGAGAGCCGCGCAGGCGGGCTCGCTTCCGTGAGTAGGGGCACCATGCTATCCCCCCGGATCGGGCCGTCAAAGGGTTTGGAGAGGTGACTGTGATGCTGCGCAAGGTCCTCGCAACGGTACTGCTGCTGGGGGCGCTCTCGGGATGTACCGTGCCGGCTCGAACGTGCACGACGGACGATGATTGCCGGACGAACGGCGGCGATGGCCTCTGCGATACGCGGGTGAATCTCTGCTACGCGGGCAACAAGGAGGTCAGTGGAGACCAGTGCAACCCGGCGTGTGCGCCGTATGAGGCGTGTACGAAGTCG